>NHBL01000002.1 GCA_002167465.1 bacterium TMED6 | reverse complement strand
TATATATTCCAATAATCTTTGATAGTGTGTGATTATTAAGAAAGAACGTTTTGGAGATTTATATCTATTCACTCCATCTGAAATAATTTTTAAAGCATCAATATCTAGACCTGAATCTGTTTCATCTAAAATCGATAGGCTGGGTTCTAATGTAAGCATCTGAAGAATTTCATTTCTTTTTTTTTCACCTCCAGAAAAGCCATCATTGACAGCTCGTTGTAAGTAAGAAGAATCCATTTCAAGATCTTGAAGTCTTTTTTTAATTATCTTTAAAAATCCAGCGGCATCCAATTCTTTTTCTTGATTGTACTTTCTCTTGGCATTTAAAGCTGCTTTTAAAAAATATGTGTTATTTACTCCCGGTATTACAACAGGGTATTGAAAAGACATAAAGATACCATGCAGCGATCTTTTTTCGGGCGTCCATTCAGAAATAGATTTATTTTTATATTTTATATCTCCTTGGGTCACTTCATACCCATCTTTACCTGTAATAATATTGGATAGAGTACTTTTTCCAGAACCATTTTTCCCCATTATGGCGTGAATTTCACCAGGCTTAATATTTAAGCTAATCCCATTCAATATGTTTTTATTTTTGACCTTAGCGTGAAGATTTTTTATATCTAGCATTACTCTGTGGGTGAAGGGTCTAGCCTACACTTCCTTCCAAGGTTACTTCCATTAATTTTGTAGCTTCAACGGCAAATTCCATCGGTAACTCATTAAAAACTTCTTTACAAAAACCATTTACAATCATAGATACCGCATCATCAATAGAGATACCTCTTTGTGCACAGTAAAACAATTGATCTTCTCCAATATTTGATGTTGTGGCCTCGTGCTCCATTTTAGCAGTTGGGTTTTTTACTTCAATGTATGGAAATGTGTGAGCTCCACATTTATCACCAATTAGAATAGAATCACATTGTGAAAAATTTCGCGCATTCTCTGCATTTTTCATAATCTTCACTTCGCCTCTATACGTTTGTTGACCTTTACCTGCGGATATGCCTTTAGATATGATAGTACTTTTTGTATTTTTTCCAATGTGGATCATTTTTGTGCCGGTATCAGCCTGTTGAAAGTTATTTGTCACGGCAACTGAATAAAACTCACCAACTGAATTATCGCCCTTTAAAATACAAGAAGGATATTTCCAGGTAATCGCCGATCCTGTTTCAACTTGTGTCCATGAGATTCTTGAGTTTTGTCCTAAACAGGTCCCTCTCTTCGTTACAAAATTATAAATGCCACCGTTCCCAGTTTTAGGATCCCCTGGATACCAATTTTGAACCGTTGAATATTTTATTGTTGCATCTTTATGTGCCACTAACTCTACTACTGCAGCATGTAGTTGGTTTTCATCTCTCATTGGTGCCGTGCATCCCTCTAGATAACTTACGTGGCTACCTTCATCGGCGATAATAAGAGTCCTTTCAAATTGTCCAGTTTTTGCTTCATTAATCCTAAAATAAGTTGAGAGTTCCATAGGGCAACGAACACCTTTTGGAATATATACAAATGAGCCATCTGTGAATACGGCAGAATTCAGTGCAGCAAAATAGTTGTCTGAGCTAGGAACCACAGATCCTAAATATTTTTGAATCAATTTTGGATAGTTTTTTACAGCTTCCGAAAAACTACAGAAGATAACTCCAGCTTTTTTTAATTCGCTTTTAAATGTTGTTGCAACAGATACACTGTCAAATACTGCATCTACTGCTATTCCATTTAACATTTTTTGCTCATCAAGAGGAATACCTAGTTTATTGTAAGTCTCTAATAACTGTGGATCTACCTCATCTAGGCTAGAAAGCTGTTTCTTTTTTGGCTCTGAAAAATAGCTTATGGATTGATAATCAATTTCTGGATAGGAAATTTTACCCCATGAAGGTTTTTTCATTTTTTCCCATCGCTTTAAAGATTTCAATCTCCAATCTAGCAGCCATTTTGGTTCATTCTTCTTTTTGGATATGGTGCGAATTACACCCTCATTCAGTCCGGGCGGAAGAGTTTCAGATTCAATATCTGTCACAAAACCATATTCATAGTCTTTGTTTAAATTTGATTCTATTATTTGCTGTTCGTTTGACATTTTTTTATTTAAAGGAAATTGTTTTTTAGGCTGAAAAACTGGTTCCGCAACCACACGTTCTTTCAGCATTTGGATTTGTAATTTTAAAACCACCATTTAGAAGGTCATCTGAGTAATCAATTTCAACATCTTTCAAGTAAAGCCAGCTTTTAAGATCACAAATAACGGTTAGCCCATTACTTTTAAAGACCTTATCAAATTCTTTTTGTTTTTTATCAAAGTCCATTTTGTAGGTCATACCAGAGCAACCACCTCCCTCAACAGACATACGTAAAAAGTAATTTTCTTTATTATCTGATTTCATAACGCCTTTAAGCCTTTTAACTGCATTTTTCGTAACAAGTATAGAGGCCTTTTGAAATTCTTCTTGTTTAGATTGGATTAATTTTTCTTGTCCAGTTGCTGTGTTTTTCATTCCCACTCCACATTAATTTCTTGATCTAATTCTTTAGTTTTTATAGGGTCATACCCTAATTTTTCTCTAGCATAGTCGGTCATCATTTCTGGTGTCCAAGGAGGATCAAAAGTTACGGTTACTTTGATGTTATTTATTTTTTCTAGCGCTTTGACTTTATTTTTGATGTCGTCTGCCATATGTTGTCCCATTGTACATCCAGGAGTAGTAAGCGACATGGTAATCTTTACATCTCTTTTATCATTTTCGGCGGTAGTAACGTCAATATCATATATGAGGCCAAGATTCCAGAGATCAATAGGTATCTCTGGGTCATAGCATTGTTTAAGAATATCTATTATTTTTGTTTTCATTTGAATGTTATATCTGCTAAAGTCATTTTATCGAACATAGTGCGAATACTATTATTTATACGATTTATTGGCTCTCTAATGGTACACCCACTTAGTTGCTCACAATTACTATCAAAATAGCAATCTACAATACCCATAGGGCCTTCCATAATTTCAAAAAATTTTGTCATATTAATAGTATTTGGGTCTTTGGAAATTTTGTAGCCACCCTTTGGTCCTTTGACTGATAAGATAATATTTTCTTTAGATAGCTTTTGCAGGATTTTAGCAAGCAACTCCTGAGGAATATCATACTTTAAAGACAAAGTCTTTGCAGAGCATAATTTCGCTTGCTTATTCTGCTGGAGGTGACGGAGCGCAATTAAAGCATACTCCACTTTTCTAGTGATTTTTAACATATGTACTGAACCCTAATCATATATTATGAAATAAAGAGAATATGATTCAAGTATATTATACGATAATATTAGTCGTATATAGCTAAGTAACTTTTATAAGACTAGAATTTTTATCAGAAACATGACCGATAATTTTTGCCCTAGAATAAATTGACTCTACAAATATTTTTGCATCTTTAGGGTCTAAGGCGATTAGTAATCCACCAGATGTTTGGGCATCACAAGTTAAATACTTTTGAGTAGAGTTAAATTTAGACTCAAACTCTATATTATTTTTTAAATATTCAAAGTTTCTCTTTGTCCCTCCTGGGATATTACCTGATTCAGCCAACTTATGTACGGAAGGGAGAAATTCCAATTCAGGGAAATAGATTTCTGCAGAAACATTACTGGCTTTACAAATTTCTGCTAAATGTCCTAGCAAACCAAAACCTGTGACATCCGTTACTGCATGAATGTCAAGATCTTTCAAACCATCTGCTGCATTTTTATTAAGCATGGACATGTTTTCAACTGCTATTTTTATTGAATCGTTAGAGATTATACCTTTTTTTATCGCAGTTGCGATAATTCCTGTACCAAGTGGTTTTGTTAGTACTAAATAATCTCCAGGCCGTGCACCTGAATTTTTCCACATTTTTGATTCTTGAACTTCACCTGTTACTACCAGACCATACTTGGGTTCTTTATCATCTACAGAATGTCCTCCAACAATAGGTATCCCTGCTTCATTGGCTTTATCTGCTCCACCTTGGAGAATTTCAGTAAGCATTGATTTTGGTAGTTCTTTTATGGGAAACCCTGCGATATTTAGTGCAAACAATGGTTCTGCGCCCATTGCATATATATCAGAAAGCGAATTTGCAGCAGCGATTTGTCCAAATTCGTAGGGGGTATCAACAACAGGAGTGAAAAAATCAACAGTTTGTACTAATAATTTCCCATCATTTATCCGTATTGCAGCTGCATCATCTGCACCTTGAAATCCTATCACTACAGAATCATGATTTGGTTGTTTTAGATTAGCTAAAATTTCAGAAAGGTCGCCCGGACCAATTTTACATGCTCAGCCAGATCCATGACTAAGAGTAGTCAGTCTTATTTTATCTCGATCATTCATATTTTTTTATCTCTAACTTTCATCTTGGGCAAGAGCAACAAACCCATCGTTTGAGGAAATAGTAAAAATTTCACTTTTATCTGGAATTAACTTAATCCCAAACATCTCTTTTTTATTTTTTTGCTCTTTATAAAGTTGCAATCCTAAAATTATTTCATTGCGTAATTGAGCTGCTTGCATACATTCACCGTATTGAATGCTAATCGAATCAGTATCTGAAAAATCAAAATAATTTGAGGCAGGTTTGATATATATTTCACTTCCATCAGCGTGAAATAAATCGTCATATACATCTAAAGCTAATGGTTCTTCTGATACTTGGGCCATAATTTGTGAGACAAATTGGTTTGATACCATAAAATCTTCAACACCACTATTTAAAATGATATCTATGTTTTCACTATCCATTACTTCAGTAATCAGTTTTGGCCATTTATAATTTTTAGATTTTGTATCAGCTTTTACAAGCAGTATTTGCCTAATTCGAATTAAAAGTGATATTACATAGGCATCCATTTCTTCAATTGTTTCCCCACCTGGAGAAAGGATAAGAATACTATCAAAATTTTGAGGATCTATCTTCTCTAAATCTTTTAATTCGTTAAAATCAACATTTTGAATAGTTATTTTAATATCCGGGTATCTATCCGCTAATATTTTTTTTGTGTTTTCCATCTCACTAGATAATGATGAAACATAAACGTTTATATCAGAATATTTTGGTAAATAGCTACATAGTTTTCCAACAATTATTTTTGTTTTTGGTGTCCAGTTTAATAAAGCAACTCGTTGAGTGCGAATATCTGATTCTACCTTTGGAATTGAATTAATGGTAGGAGAAAAAACAGGTTTATTAAAATACTTAATTGTAGAATCATCTTCAGCAAAAATAATGAGTTCATCATTAGGGTTTATAAGTATGTCCTTTGGTGGATTTAAGATGATTTCCCCTCCTGCAGTGTGTATCCCCATAGGTGTGCTGCTATTGAAGCGATTTATACTTTCTTCAAAGGTAAGGTTATTAGACCAACCTTCTTTTGGTTTATAAAAGTAGAACTCATTTCCATCAAAGCCAACCATATCGCCATAAACTACAGATAGACCATTCCGACTAAGGGCTAGTTGGGCTATCATTCGAGATAATACACTTACTTCGTTTAAAGCTTTTACTGTACCATTTGAAATATTTTGAGCAAGATCCCGATCACGGTCTGAGTGGATTTCACAGACAATGGGTGGATGCTCTTTACCTTCACATACTGCAATAATCGACATAATTGATTTCAAAACTAAAGCATCCGCAAGGGTCTTTTCCTGCTCAGGCTGCCAACTTGCTGCACTATTAATAATTATAATGGATTTAGCATTCTTGGCCATTACTTTTTTTAAGTTATTCATATTAGTGACAACACCGGACCTTGTAATTACACGGGTAGTCCTAAAGTTTAAAATATTATCGCGTATATAATTATCCATATTTTCTTTATCATCTTCGGCTAAAATGACAATTGCCGCATCTGGTTCTGAATCATTTGCCTCTATCAATTCTCGAATAACCTCAAGGATTCGATCACCAAATCCTAGTATTAGAGTATGATTATTTTCAAGTACTATACTGCGTCCTCTACGCAACTCATCTAACTTTGCTTCAAAAACGCTGGTAATAAATGCAACCATACTAGAAAATAGAATTAATCCTACCAAAACACCTAAGATCGAACTGAGTTTTGCTAGCCAATTACTATCACCATCTGTTTCAGCAGCTGATCCTTCCATTACCGCAACATAGACTCTCCAGGGAATTTCTAGCCAACTATTAAGAGTCTCATCTGGTAAAAAAGAGTTCGCTATTAATCTAATGAGGACCATAATAAGGAATCCAATTAAGAAGGTGAGTAGCAGCGCCATAAAAATAGAAGAGCTTCCCCTAGACATGTAATTATCAATCGCATACCTAAGTCTTTGCTTTAGTGGGTATTGGGGTATTTTTGCCATAGCGAAAATGTCTTAATCAGTTATTTAGCAGTCTTATATCTTAAAAAAAAAATAAGAAATAAGTATAATTAATTTGTTTTTGGAATAAGGGGCACCTGCCTAAATTCAAAAATAACAATTTTGGCTAAAAACTATTTTAAAACAATAATTTCAAAAGTTTTTTAGATATGATCTTTTTTATAAAAATGGGTAATAAGGTATATAACAAAAATGGGTAATAAGGTATATAACAAAAATGGGTAAAAATTTTAAAACAATTGACGAGGCTGTAATCAGATTCGCGGGAGACTCTGGAGATGGAATGCAGCTAACAGGTGGAAGGTTTACTGAAACCACAGCTATTGTTGGTAATGACCTCAGCACGCTGCCTGATTTTCCGGCGGAGATTCGGGCACCGGCAGGCTCTTTGGCTGGAGTGAGTGCTTTCCAACTTAAATTTTCATCGAAAGATATTCATACTCCAGGGGATAAACCAGATGTGCTGGTGGCAATGAATCCAGCTGCCTTGAAAGTGCATCAAAAAGACGTAATCCCGGGCGGCACCATTATAATGAACACAGACGCATTCGTAAAAAAGAATCTCAGTTTTGCTGGATATGATTCAAACCCTGCTGAGGATGGTTCATTGGATGATTATTTTACCGTTATACCTATTGAAATGAATAAAATGGTAAAAGCTGCTTGTGAAGATCTTGATTTAAATGGGAAATTAGTTCTTCGGACTAAGAATTTTTTTGCTTTAGGTGTTTTATTTTATATGTATGATCGACCTCTTGATGCTACCGAATCATGGTTGAAGAAAAAATTTGCAGGGAAAGATGCCATTATTGAAGCAAATACTAGAGCGATGAATGCTGGATACAATTATGCGGACACCACTGAATTATTCACTACTAGATTTAAAGTTGAAAAGGCATCTTTGCCTCCAGGAACATATCGAAATATTAATGGGAATTATGCAACTTCTCTTGGTCTTTTAGCTGCCGCAGAAAAGTCTGGTCTTGAATTATTTCTAGGAAGTTATCCAATTACACCTGCTAGCGATATTTTACATACTTTATCTGCATGGAAACATTTTGGCGTCAAAACTTTCCAGGCCGAGGATGAAATTGCTGGTGTAACCTCTGCTATTGGAGCTGCCTATTCAGGAAGTTTGGCAGTTACAACAACTTCAGGTCCTGGAATAGCTCTTAAAGGAGAGGCCTTGGGCCTTGCAATTATGACAGAGTTACCTTTAGTTGTAATAAATGTACAGCGAGGAGGTCCAAGCACTGGTCTTCCAACAAAAACGGAACAGTCAGATTTAAATCAGGCACTCTATGGTCGTAATGGTGAAGCACCTATGCCTGTAATTGCAGCTGCTACTCCAGGCGATTGTTTTTTTGCAGCTTATGAAGCATGCAGAATAGCTGTGAAACACATGACACCTGTGATGTTGTTAACGGATGGATATCTTGCTAATGGTTCAGAGCCCTGGAATATTCCAAAGGTTGAAGGACTCAAGACATTTGATGTGAAATTTGCTGAAAAGTCAAATGCCGATGGCGATTTTTTCCCATATCTCAGGGATGAGAAAACTCTAGCAAGACCTTGGGCTATACCAGGAACACCAGGTTTGGAACATAGGGTAGGTGGGATTGAGACTGCAGAAAATACCGGACATGTTAGTTATGATCCGGAAAACCATCATAATATGGTGGTAGCTAGGCAAGAGAAA
This sequence comes from bacterium TMED6, assembly GCA_002167465.1. GTDB lineage: Bacteria > Fidelibacterota > Marinisomatia > SCGC-AAA003-L08 > D37C17 > TMED6. The sequence continues at coordinate 16 of NHBL01000002.1, read as the reverse complement.
GTCAATAGAGTACAAG
>NHBL01000001.1 GCA_002167465.1 bacterium TMED6 | reverse complement strand
TGAAGAAAAAATTGCTATTTTAAATCACATTAAAAGCAAGTATGGTCCAACCATTCAAGATGTTATAAATCATAAGGAATCGTTGAAAAATAAAATTGTAAAATCTAAAAATTATGATAAAGAAATATCAAATTACGAGTCTAAAATTGAAATTTTAGATAATAAATTAATGAATTTATGTAAGAAAATATCATTGATCAGAAAGAATATGCAGCCGATTATAGAAAAGGAAATCAAACAAAAGTTTGTTTCCTTAGATTTAAAAAGTGCGGAAATACAATTTAATATTAAATCTGATAATTCCTTTTTATCTAATTCTGGTTATGACAAATGTGAGATTTTTATAAGAACTAATAAAGGTGAAGACTTTAAACCCTTAACCTACATAGCTTCAGGTGGAGAAATTTCAAGGATTATGTTAGCTATCAAATTATCTTTACAAGATAAATTTAATTTAAATTCTCTCATTTTTGATGAAGTTGATGTTGGTATATCTGGAAGCACAGCAAGTAAGATTGGTTCTGCGCTTTATGAATTAAGTAAATATAGTCAAGTAGTATGTGTTACTCATTTGCCGCAAATTGCATCAAAAACTAATGATTCTCACTATAAAATATTCAAAACTGATTCAAATAATAGGATAATTGCAAAAATTAAAGAGTTAGATACAAAAAGTAAAATTAATGAAATTGCTAGACTTCTAAGTAATGAAGAAATAACTTCAGATAGTATAAAACAAGCAACTAACATGATGGGGCAATAGATTATGGACAAATTTATTATTAAGTCAACAGAATCATTAAATGGTGAAGTTTCTATTGGTGGTGCAAAAAATGCTGTATTACCATTAATGACGGCTTGTATCATAAATCCAGGTACCTATACAATAAATAATGTACCTTTACTAAGAGATACTTTAACAATGGCTAAGCTTTTAGAAATGGTTGGAGCAAAAGTTACAATTAAAGGAAACACATTTAAGATTAACACAAAAAATTGTAATACTCCATATGCTCCTTATGATTTAGTTAAAACTATGAGGGCATCTTTTTATGTTTTAGGTCCATTTATGAGCAGATTTAACAAGGCTCAAGTTTCACTGCCAGGAGGTTGCGCTTGGGGCCCTAGACCTGTCGATTTTCATATTAAAGCACTAGAAAAAATGGGTGCAAAAATAGAACTAGCTGGAGGTTATATAAACGCTTCTGGTCAATTAAAAGGTGCAGATATTATATTCGATAAAAGCAGTGTTGGAGCAACAGGTAATGTATTAATGGCTGCAGTTAAAGCTAAAGGTGTAACTAGAATACTTAATGCTGCTATGGAGCCAGAAATTGATTGTTTAATAGATTTTTTAAATCTTATGGGTGCAGATATTAAAAGAAATCAAGATGGATCCGTTATTATTATTGGTGTTTCAAGTTTAAATGATAAAGTTGAATTTGATGTCATTCCTGATAGAATAGAAGCTGGTACATTTATGATTGCTGTAGCTATGTGTAAAGGAAATGTTACATTAAAAAACGTTGAACCTAAGCATTTATCAATAGTAACCAACAAACTTATAGAAGCTGGTGCGTGTATAGATATTGAAAATAATCAAATTAATATTAAAATGGATAGAAGGCCAAATTCTATTGATATGACCACTTCAATATATCCAGGTTTTCCAACTGATTTGCAAGCACAATGGATGGCTTTGATGACTATAGCTAATGGATCTAGTTCAGTCACAGATACTATTTATACAGATAGGTTTACTCATATTGCCGAACTAGAACGTCTTGGCGCTAATATACATTTAGATAATAATGTAGCACATATTAATGGGGTAAATCAACTTTATGGTGCACCAGTTATGTCAACAGATATTAGAGCAAGCGCATCTTTAGTAATCGCTGGTTTAGCTGCGGATTCTAAAACAGAAATTTCAAGAATTTATCACATTGATAGAGGATATGAAAACATAGAACAAAAATTTGATCAAATCGGTGGTTCGATTGTACGAAAAAAATAATATTGTGATAAACTTCACAAAACAAGTATTGAAATAAATTGTTACAATAAAATGTTCGATAATATTTGCATAATATCTAATCTTGATTTAATTTATGTCAGAAAAGTTAATGTCATTGTAATGTTTTTAAACGAAGGAGTATAGAAAATGAAAAAATTAACACTTTTAATATTAATGTTATCTTTAGGTTTAAGTCACACATCATTCAGTGGCATTGTTAAATCAAAAGAAGCTAACAATCCAAATTCAGTAGAAGTTACTATCCATTCTGATGTAGATATATATGGAGTACAATTTGATTTAAACTATGATCAAAATTTACTTTCTACATCTGAAGGTCAAATTTCTTCATTAGTAAATGCTGCTGAAGTATATTCTAAAATTATTGAACCAGGCAAAGCTAGAGTAATCATGTTTAGCATGCAAGGTGACAAAATTATGAGTTCTTCAGATGATGTAAGTTCAGTAATCAATATTTCTTTTGATACTATGGACGGTATATCTGATGCTAACATAGCTGTATCTAATTTAATACTAGCTGGTGCTAATGGTGTGTCTGTTGATTGTGAAAAAGAATCTTCTTATGATATAAATTTCATGCCTGAAGAAACTTCTCTAGAGATGAACTATCCTAACCCATTCAATCCATCTACTACAATACCATTTAATATTACTCAAGCTGGAAATGTGCTGTTAAATGTATATGATATGAGTGGTTCTTTGGTTAAAACTTTAGCATCTGATTACAGAGAAGCTGGAAGTTATAAAGTAATCTGGAATGGCCTTAATAATGATGGTCAACAAGTTGCAAGTGGTCAATACATTCTAAAGATGAGCGCTCCTAATTACTCTAATACCTTACAAATGACATTTATTAAGTAGAACTTTCTACATAATGATTAACAAAAAGCCTCAAGAAATTGAGGCTTTTTTATTTAGTAAATATTTTGTTATTAGTTATTATATATAATAAATTAAAATGTTCTTATCTTTCTTATTAAACAAAGTTAACATGGAGTAAGTTTTTAATTTTAATTTTTTATGAAATTTAATATAGTTATCATAGGTGCAGGTGAAGTTGGCTTTAATCTAGCTAAATCTTTAAGCAAAGAAGAGCATGATATTACAGTAATAGATATTGATCCAAACAAATGTCAAAAAGTTACCAATAATATTGATGCTAGAGTAATTGAAGGTGATGGCTGTTCTCAAAGAATAATTCAACAAGTTGAAATGACTCAGGTAGATTATCTTATTTCTTTAACTAAAATAGATGAAGTTAATTTAGTAGCATCAAAAATGGGTAAGGAAATGGGAGCTAAAAAGGTAATTTGTAGGTTACGTAACACAGAATATGGAAAAAAAACTATTATAGATCCTGCTCAGTTTGGTATAAATCATATTGTTTTTCCTGAAAAAACTGCAAGAGATGAAATTAAAAAAATTATAACTCAACCTTCTAGCTTTGATATAGAAACCTTTAAGGACGATAAAATAACATTAATCGGTATTTTATTAGACGCATCATCCCCTTTAATAGGAAGAACTATGGAAAATGTAGAGATTTCTAACCCCTACATACCACACAAACTATCCATAGTCTGCAGGGGTGATTCAAGTTTTATCCCTCACAAACAAACCAAGTATTCAATTAATGATATTATATATTTTGCTGTCCCGTCAAATTACACAGAGCAAGTACAATTGATGGCTGGTAAATCCTCATTTAAAGTAAAAAATATTATGATTATGGGTGGAGGTAAGGTTGGAAGGTTGGTTGCTGCATCACTCCAGGATGATTACAATGTAAAATTATTAGAAAAAGATACTGAAAAAGCTGAACTAATAAGTGATAGGTTAGAAAATACTCTTGTATTAACGGATGATGGTTTAGATATAGATTTTTTAGAATCTGAAAATATCGAAAATCTTGATTGTTTTATCGCTCTTGCAGACAACGAACAGATAAATATCATGTCTTCATTATTAATGAAACATTATGGTGTTAAACAAGTTATTGTTCATATTAATAGCACTAGTTTTTTTAAAGTCGTTAGAAGGATTGGTATTGATGCTGTTATAAGTAAAAATACTTCAGCTGTTAATAAAGTTTTAAAAATAATAAGAAGCGATGAAGATAAATTGTCTGTTTCTAGATTTGATGAAATTAATATAGAGTCAGTTGAGCTAACAGTTAAAGATGATTCTGATTTTTTAATAAAGAATTTATCTATTAAAGATTTGCCAGAAGAAATATGTCTAGCTGCAATATTAAGAAAAAATAAAATTATAATCCCTATACGTACAACTGAATTAAAAATTGATGACGAATTATTATTTTTTACCAAATCAGAAGATATCTACAAAGCGGAACAATTATTTTAATTAAATAGATATTCATGATAAATAAAAGAATAATAAATATGATTGGTTATGTTCTTCTCTTTTTAGGGATTTCTATGTTATTTAGTGCAATATGGAGTTACTTAGACAAAGCTTCAGATTTGTATTCAATCATGTTTTCTTTTTTAATAACATCAAGTTTTGGTTTTATCCTGATACTTTTGACTCAACTTTCATTTAATAGAATTTTTCCATTTATAAGTTTTAAAGTTACTGAAAAAAAAGACTTATCTCATAAAGATGGGTATACATTAGTTACTTTAAGTTGGATAGTTATGGCTATATTTAGTGCTTTACCATATTACATTTATGGAGGCCCTTTTATTAATTATGTTGATGCATTTTTTGAATCAATCTCTGGATTAACAACAACAGGTGCAAGTGTTTTGTCATCTGACGATTTCATTTTAATTCCAAGAGGATTAATGTTTTGGAGAAGCTTCACCCAATTTATTGGTGGAATTGGTATTATTGTTTTTAGTATTGCAATTTTACCACTAATGGGGTTTGGGGGCGTGCAGTTATTTAGAGCTGAAGTTGCTGGGCCTGTAGCGGATAAACTAACCCCAAGAGTTAAACAAACTGCTACTCTTTTATGGGCAATATATTTTGGCTTAATAATTTCGGAAACGATAATTTTATTAATTGAAGGATTGACATTTTATGATGCTCTAACTCATTCATTTGCCACAATGGCAACTGGCGGATTTTCAACAAATCCTGACAGCGTTGCTTCATATCCTTCAATAGTTCAATATACACTTATATTTTTTATGATATTAGCAGCATCGAGTTTTTCTTTGCATTTTTTAGCATTCCGTAAAGGCCGTTTAGATTATTTTAAAGATCAAGAGTTTAAAGTTTATTTATTTATAATGACTCTATTTACATTAGTTTTTTTTACTGATAACTATTTTATCAATTTTCTTAAAAATGGATATTTTGAAGAGGGTTTTAGAAACTCATTATTTACATCAGTGTCATTATTAACGACAACAGGTTTCTCTACTGAAGATTATCAAAACTGGAATTACACTTCTCAAACAATGGTTTTTGTGTTATTATTCGTTGGAGGTTGTGCAGGCTCAACAACAGGAGGAATCAAAATAATACGAACTATACTTGTTTTTAAATTTTTAATAAGAGAATTAAAAAAATTAATTCATCCTAAAGGAGTTTTTAAAATAAAAATAGCTTCTAAAAAAGTGTCTGAAGAGATTGTTAATAACACAGTCGGTTTTTATCTTTTCTATATTTTCATTTTTGTTTTTGCCAGTATAATTTTTGCCTGTTTAGGATTAGATTTTAACACTTCTTTATCAGTATCTGCATCAGCAATTGGTAATATAGGCCCTGGTTTAGGTGATATAGGCCCATCATCAAATTGGCATGACATTGGAACTCCAGCTAAAATATTAGCTTCTTTTTTAATGTTATTAGGAAGATTAGAAATTTTTACTGTAATGTTATTATTTTCTGGAGGTTTTTCAAAAAAATGAAATACATAAAATTTAATAAAATCAACAAGATTTGTATTGTCACTATCTCAAATGGACCTTATAATACATTAAACTCTAAAGTACTAAATGAGTTAAACACTATAGTAGATGAAATACTATCTAACAGTAAAATTAAAGTTGTTATTATTACAGGTCAGGGAGATAAAGCTTTTGTTGCTGGTGCTGATATTAAAGAAATGCAATTAATGGACAAGGAGCAAGCTGCTAATCATTCTAAATTAGGTCAATCCATATTTTCTAAAATTGAAAATTCACATAAACCTATAATTGCTTTAATTAAAGGTTTTGCATTAGGTGGTGGTTGTGAGCTTGCTTTAGCTTGTCATATAAGATATGCTTCTGAAAATGCCAATATTGGTCAACCGGAAGTTAAGTTGGGACTTATAGCAGGCTTTGGCGGAACGCAGCGGCTAAGAAAAGTTGTTTCTAAAGGTAAAGCTATGGAAATATTACTAAGTGGTAAAATGTACTCAGCTACAGAATCACTCTCTATTGGTTTAATTGATGGTATATTTAATAGTAAAGAAATAGATATTAAAACTCAAAAGATAGCAGAAAAAATATCTTTAAACGCTCCAAATGCAATGTCCAAAACTATTGAATTAGTAAATCAAAGTTATTTTTTAAAAAACAATGAAGGATATGATATTGAGTCTCTAGAGTTTGGTAAATTGTTTCAAGAAAATGAAAGCGAAGAAGGATTAAATGCTTTTATTCAAAAAAGAGATCCTAATTTTGAATGATTTAGAAACATATGTAAGAAATTTTTGTATTATAGCTCATATTGACCATGGTAAATCTACTTTGGCTGATCGACTTATTGAGCAAACTAATACTATAACTAATAAAAAATTAGAAAATCAAGTTTTGGATGACATGGATTTAGAACGTGAAAGAGGTATCACTATAAAATCTCATCCAATTCAAATGGATTATATCCATTCAGACAAAAATAAATATACGTTAAATTTAATAGATACACCAGGTCATGTAGATTTTACTTATGAAGTTTCAAGAAGTATGGCTGCATGTGAAGGTGCCTTATTAATTGTTGATGCTACACAGGGTGTAGAAGCTCAAACTGTAAGTAATTTGTATTTAGCAATTGAAGCTGATTTAACAATTATTCCAATACTAAATAAAATAGATATGCCAAATTCTGATGTTGAAGCTGTCTCAGAACAAATTATTGAATTAATTGGTTGTGACAAAGAAGATATCTTAGCTATAAGTGCAAAGGACGGTACTGGAATTAATACTGTTTTTGATGCTGTAATCGATAAAATTCCTATACCAACTAAAAAACATGAAAACAATACATCTAGGGCACTAATATTTGATTCTTTTTATGATCAGTTTAGAGGTGTTGTAGCATATATACGTGTTTTTGGTGGGTCCTTTAAAAAAAGTGATATTATTGAATTGGTTTCTAACAAAGTGAATTTTGAAATAACAGAAGTAGGTAAGTTAAAATTAGAGAAGGTAAAAACAGAAAAACTTTCATCAGGTGATGTTGGATATATAGTAACAAGCTTAAAAGATGTTTCTGATATAAATGTTGGAGATACAGTATCATTAAAAAATGAAAAAAATTCAAATGCCTTACCTGGTTATAAGGAAGTTAAACCAATGGTTTTTAGTGGTATGTATCCTGTAGATTCGCAAGATTATGAAGATTTTAAAACTAGTTTACAAAAACTAAAATTAAATGATGCGGCATTAACGTTCGAACCTAATGTTTCTACAGCCTTAGGTTTTGGTTTTAGATGTGGATTTTTAGGCCCTTTGCATATGGAAATTGTCCAAGAACGATTAGAACGTGAATTTAATATGAACCTTATATCTACGGCTCCTAATGTTAGTTATAGTGTTATAACAAGAAATAATGAAAAAGTTTTAGTTAAAAATCCTGCAGACATGCCAGATCCTGGCAATATAGATCAAATAAACGAACCTTATATAAAAGCTGAAATTATAGCTCCAGATAAATATATTGGTAACATAATGAAATTATGTATTTCAAAAAGAGGTGAATTCCAATCTACTACCTATTTATCGCAAAAGAAAGTTCAGATTAATTTTATATTGCCTTTAGGCGAGGTGATATATGATTTTTTTGAAAAGTTAAAATCTTCAACAAACGGATATGCTTCACTAGATTATGAATTTATTAACGATAGAAAATCAAAACTTGTAAAATTAGATATTAAGATTAATGGTGATATTGTTGATGCTCTTAGTATGATTGTACATAAAGATTATGATTATCAAAGTGGATCTAAAATTTGCAAACAACTTAAACAAGAAATAACTAGGCATCAATTCGAAATACCTATTCAGGCAACTATTGGTGCTAAAATAATAGCAAGAGAAACAGTAAAAGCTTTAAGAAAAAATGTAACTGCAAAGTGTTATGGAGGAGATATAAGTAGAAAAAGAAAGTTACTTGAAAAACAAAAAAAAGGTAAGAAAAGAATGAAGGTTGTAGGAAATGTTGAGTTACCACAAAGTGCTTTTCTTGCAGTTTTAAAATCAGGAGATGAAAACTAATGTACCCATGGATTGATTTATACTATTTTAAAATACCATCATTTGGTCTAATGGTGGCAACTGCTTTTTTAATATGTCATCATTTATTAAAAAAAGAATTTAAAAAAAATAATTTAAAAGAAAATATTATTGACGATATAATTTTTTATGCTGTTATTTCAGCAATACTAGGTTCAAAAATCTATTACATAATTGAGACACAATCATACTATATGTTTTATACAAACCTTCAAAATATTTTTATTAAATTATTTTCATTTAATATACCTGGATTTATTACAGAATTACAAAATTTAGGTTCTGGTTTAGTATTTAATGGTGGATTTATATGTGCATTAGTTCTAATAGCAATATATGTATATAGACATTCTCTAGATTTCTTATTTTTAGCTGATATTGTTACACCATACATTCTCTTAGGTCATGGTATAGGAAGAATAGGTTGTTTACTAGTAGGTGATGATTATGGTATTCCATCAAAACTACCTTGGGCTTTATCATTTCCTGAAGGTATACCCACCACAACAATAAATACGTTTATGACAAATTTTTCTTTTTTGAATTATACAAGAGAAGAGCTATCTATATTTTTAGTTCCTGGACAAGATTCAGTAATTACCGTCCATCCAACACAGATATATGAAATGATATTATATTTTTTAGGTTTTATTCTTATTAAAAAATTCTATCATAAATTAAGCTTTACAAAAGGATCAATATTTTCAATTTATTTAATTGTTGGTGGTTTCTCCAGATTTGTAGTTGAATTTTTAAGAACTAATGAAAGATATTTATTTAACTTTTCTAGTGCTCAGTTTATTTCATTATTTATGGTAATTACTGGATTAATTTATTTATCCTATCTATATAAAAATAATAACTCATATGGAAAAAATTAATTGTCCAATTTGTGATTCTAGTCAATCATATAATTTTATTAAACTTAAGGATCGATTTAAAACAAAGAATATTACATTCAAACTTGTTAAATGTACATGTGGTCTTGTTTACCTCAATCCAAGACCAAATGAAGTAGATATATCTATCTATTATAAAAATATAAATTATACACCTCATAATAAAGTGAGTATATTTTATAAATTAGCTCAATCATTTTCCTATAATTGGAAATACAAGCTTGTAAAAAGTAACTGTAGTACTCAAGCGCAATTGCTTGATTATGGTTCTGGAAAAGGAGAGTTTAGCGACTACCTAAAAAATAAGGGCTTAAATGTTGATAATTACGAACCTATTTTAGAAACTAATGATGAAAGAATTATAAATAAATCTTATGATATTATAACACTTTGGCATTCATTGGAGCATATACACGATTTATCTAAAGCTCTGAATAAAATTAAATTAGTTCTTAAAGCAGACGGTTTAATCATCATTGCTGTTCCAAATCTAGATGCTGCAGAAGAACCTTTTTTTAAAAATGAATGGGCTGCTTACGATGCACCAAGACATCTTTATCATTTTAATGAAGATTCAATAAATAATTTATTATCAAAACATGGTTTAAAAATAATTAAATCTCAAAATATTCTTCAGGATACTTTTTATAATATTTATTTAAGCATCAAAACAAATAATATCTTTCTT
>NHBL01000052.1 GCA_002167465.1 bacterium TMED6 | reverse complement strand
TCTTTTAACGATCATTATCTTAATAGCAAACAAAGACCTTTAATTAATTTGCTCCTTCTCTTGTAAAAGAGATTTAAAAACAATCCAACGCATCCAAAATCATATGGATAATTAAACCAACTCCGATCAATCTAGTTTTCGAAAAAAAACTCATAGCTAGATATATACCAATAAGCCAATACTGATGGAGGGGATGAAATCCTATGCTGCAACGATTAGCGTCGTAAATTGGGCTAGCCAGTAAATGATCTAAGTCAACCAACATGGTTGCTATCATTATTAAATAAGACAACTTCCAATTTTCTTTAAAAAATAAAAAAGCAATTAATAAAGGAACTATAAAATGCAGAGCTAGATGTAACATAGGCTCAATAGATCAGTTTTTTTCAGGCTCTTGAATTTGGCTCGCTAAAACTAGAGCAACAAGAGCAAAGCATCCCATAATATTGAAAGCTACAAAGTAAGTATCTTGAAAACCTATTAATATGCTTGTTATTAGAATTCCAATTGGTTGAAGTGGAGAAATAATAGGAGATGATATGCCTCTGGCTTTCCCAAGATTGTGTGCCCCAAAAGTTCTTAGGTAACACGCGGTCATAAGAGGAGTTGCAGCACCAAAACCTAAACCAAATATGAATGCACTTAAGAGAAATATGCTTGGTTCATTTAAATAAGTAATTCCAAAGATTCCAATTGCTTGAAGGAACATCGCCATCATTGAAGGATGTGCAGCCTTCATCAAGTCCATGAGATATCCAAATATTATTTTTCCTAGGACTCCACCAAAAGCAGATAGAGCATAAGCAAAAACATATTGTTTGACAGGAAGACCTAAAAGATTCCAAGTTTCATCTAGCCCCATTTTGCTTGCATGAATGGGTAAGAAAGCAAGCACACCCATCATTGAGAGAAATTGAAAGGCGAATGCTAAGGAAATCATCCAAAAAACTTTTTTAGATAAAAGATCTTTTGCGCTCATCTCCTGAGGTAAAGATTCTTCTTCATTATCTTTTTTTATTCCATCTTTAACTTGATTAACAGTCTTTGGATCATCAATCACAGTAAAAAAGATAAGAGGTAAAATAATAAAAAGAACTACAGAAGCAAAGATTAGATAAACATTTCTCCAGCCCACTAGATCAAGAAGAGGATCAACAACCAAAGGAAGCACAACCCCTGAAAAGGAAATGCCTATTGCTGCAATGCCAAGCGCTCTGCCAGCATTTTTATCAAACCAATTTGAGATTAATTTAGCTACGGCTAAATTTCCCATCATAATAGATCCCAGGGCAAGAATAGTAAGATAAATTGTCAGAAGAGACCAAAAAGAATTTATGAAACTTAAAGAGAAAAGTCCCACAGCATAAATTATAGCCCCGATCATCATAAAATTTTTAACAGAATACTTATCAAGGGCGCGGCCAACAAAAATTGCCAAAATTCCCACAGGTATAAAATAGAATGCAGAAACCATACCGAGCTGACTTTCAGTCATGTCTAGTTCTGATATTAGGTAAGGCCAAATGACAGGAAAGCTATAAAAAATGAAACCTACAACAGTAAATTCAAGGGTAAGNCCCGTAAATACCATTCTCCANCCAAAAAACTTCANTCNCANTCNATAGTTACCANTNGTTTGNTAGAAGCATCATATATGATNNCAATCATTCTCTTTATTCTGAATAAAGATTTACTATTTGATCNCCGTTTTTAATATTTTTAATATTTTCAGCNAATAAACNAAAGGCTCTTGGTATTGATAACAATGAATGAGCTGANTCATGAGCTGANATAAAACAGTTTGGAGTGNTCCAAAGNGGTGATGAGTTTTCTAGCGGNTCAATCTTAGTNGTATCTAATGCTGCTGCTGCAATTTCTTNNTNATTNANTGCATCAGANANATCTTGNTCATTAATTGCNNTCCCNCTNCCNACATTNACNAACATAGCNGNATTATTAAGCTTCTTTAAAACATCNTGATTGATNATATCTCTTGTTTNNGANCTATCAGGAAGNGCNANAACNAAATAATCNNTCAGNGGAAGTAACTCTTCAAAAGAGTCTANNCCTANAACNTCATCTGCATANTNGTCATCAANTGGATTNCGTCTTATTCCNGTCACCTTCATACCAAAAGCTTTNCCAAGTTTNGCTACCTCTTTNCCTATACCTCCATAGCCAAGAATAACTAANGTTTTATCAGTTAACTCTCCNNCNCCNCCNAATGGAGTCCANNTCTTAGATTGTTGTAANTCNATATGCTGATCTATTCTCTTATTCCANCTTAAGATTTGTGAAAAAACATAATGAGCNATTGGAATTGCATANATACTACTTGCATTAGCNATTAATATATCTTTTTCTTTCAANANCTCTTGCAGGATAGGAGCATCCATTCCAGCAAANCCACTTTGAATAAANTTCATGCGNTTNGNTAAANNTAANAGNGAATCAAAAATTTCTGGNAAATCTCTNGCAGCAAATAAAAATTGGTAAGACATAAAAAAAGCGTCTGACTCAGGCACCNTATCCCANGAAGGGTTGGATGAATCCTCNGGATTCAAAGGAATAATCTCCATATCAGGATCAATAGATAAAAGCTCAGCTCGATAAAATTTATTTGTATCTTCTGAAATAACTATTCTCATTAGTTTTCCTTTAAAAGATATTTCATTACTTTTCCAGCTGCATTTGTAGGCAATGCATCAACAAATTCTATCTNCCTGGGAACCTTATAATTTGCCATATTTTCTTTTGACCACTTAGCCAAAGTATCTTCTTGAAGTTCGTGATTTGGTTTTAATACGATAAATGCTTTGGCAACCTCTCCCATTCTTTCATCTGCAATACCAATGACTGCTGCTTGAGAAATTGCAGGATGATCGCAGAGAATATTTTCAATTTCAGCAGGATAAGCATTAAATCCTCCAACGATAAACATATCCTTGCTTCTATCAGTAATTTTAATATAGCCANTCTGATCAAGTATTCCTATATCGCCAGTATGCAGCCACCCCTCTTCATCGATAGTTTCTTGGGTTGCTTCAGGATCATTAAAATAACCTTGAGTAATGTTGTAGCCCCTTACCAAAATCTCTCCTGGCTCTCCAACCGGAACCTCCTGATTATCTTGATTAACACACTTAACCTCTACATCAGCAATAGCGCATCCTGAAGTAGATGCAATTGTTTCATAGTCATCATTAGGTGTGCACATAGTTACTACTCCTGTGCTTTCTGTAAGTCCGTATGCTGTAATGACGGTTTCAAAACCCAATCTTTCTTTCATATCCTTAATGAGTTGAATCGGGATTGAAGCAGCACCAGTAACTCCTAATCTTAGAGAAGAAATGTCTGCAGTTTCTATTAATTGGCTTGTAAGAATTGACTGGTAAAGAGTTGGAGGCCCCGGCAGCATAGAAATTTTATGCTCATTGATTATCTTGATAATATTATCCGCATCAAATACTGGACATGGATAAGCTGTCGCTCCCCTCATTATTGATGCTAGCCAACCAGCCTTATAACCAAAAGTATGGAAAAATGGATTTACAATTAAATATTGATCATTTGCATTTAAACCAATATACGTAGACCAATAGTCGAATACTTTAATATTTTGTAAATGTGAAGATATAACTCCTTTAGGTTTACCAGTAGTACCAGAGGTAAAAATAATATCAGCCATATCATCTTCACTGATTTCAGGCAATTTAACATCCAGAGCTTGTTCTTTAAAATTTTTAAAAGATTGATCANATTCTTTTGATTCATCTTCATCAAGAGAAATTTGATATTNCAAATAAGGAAGTTCTTCATTTTCTAGTAACTCAAAGTAATCTGTTCCAAGAAAAGTTTTCACGCTAAATAAAACTTTAGCTTCTGAGTGATTTAAAATGTAGGCAGCCTCCTTGCCTTTCATTCGAGTATTAATAGGAACCAAGACACCTCCGGCCTTGTGAATAGCAATTGCTGCTAACACCCACTCATTCATATTTGGNGCCCAAACAGCCGCTCTGTCACCCGGCAGAAAGCCGAGATGTATTAAATGAGTCGCAATGTTAGTTGATAATTTATCTAGATCTGTAAAAGATAAGATTTCATGATCAGAAATTAATGCAGCCTTGGAGGAAAGGTTATCAGCTTGCAACTTTATCAATGCAGGTATTGTTGATGCATTTAATGAATTCAATCTAAAATCCTCGCCCATCGATAATCATATTTATAATACTTTAAACCAATAGATGACTCTGAAAATCTTACACCTGGAAGAGAGGAAATTTCCTCATACAATACCTTAGAAAGCTTAGTTACATCCTCTGCAAGAATAAACACCATCAAATCATGGCGACCTACCAATGATGAAACAAATCTTACCTCTTTCATTTTTGATAGCGCTTTTGCTACAGAGTCTTTAGCTCGAGTTTCTACATCTAATCCTACAAAGGCTAAAGAAGGATTTTCCATTCTGTTAATGTTATTAATAACGGAAATTTTTATTATTTTGTTATGAATCAGTTTCTGAATTCTGTTTCGAACTGTTCCCTCTGTTACACCGATAACTTTTGCCATTTGATTGTTTGACATTCTGGCATCTGCGCCCAAAAGTTGAATAATTTTTTTATCTGTCTGATCAAGCTTCATTTGCAAATGGAGTCCAGTCAGTCTCAAATTTGTATACGTTTGAAGCTATTGCTGGCGCAATACTTTTAATGCCCACAATAGATGGCAAGGTTTCGTCTAAAAATATTTTTGTTTCTTTTAAACTTTGTGTGGCACAAAGAATTTCTATGTCCTGAATTCCACTAACAACATTTACACTAAATATTTCTTTTTGTTGAGAGAGGATCTCAGCAACTTCCTCTAGTTTATCTCCTTGCACTCTTATCCCTATCGGCAATAAATAGTCATAACCGCATTTTTCAAAATCTGCAATTGCAATTATTTTGCAAAAACCCCCATCAATAATCTTTGTCAATCGCTTGCTTACGGTCACTTCGTTTACAGATAACTTTTCTGCAATAAATTTTGCTGGAGCGCGACCATCCTCCTCCAAAATTTGAAGGATCTTATGATCAAGATCATCGAGTGAGAGTTTCACTATTTTTATGCGCGGATTAGGAAATTAAAATTCTCTCTTTTCTAAGTCTAAGCCTGGAGGTATGTCAGCTCTGTTGACTAAAAATTGTCCATACCACTTTCTTAATTTATGCAGTGGACCATCGCCATCACAAACCACAGGATCTGCAATATAAATTTTGTTTTCCCATATCTCTACATCTTGCCCAAAAGCAAAGTTATTAGCATCCACATAGCCCTGAATAAAGGCAGCCTCGTCTTCTGCAGACATGCCAGGTACTTTTTTGACCATAACTCCAAAATTAATAACGAATGAAGTGAGGGTTAAGGGTACATGACTGACTAAAAGTCTACTCTCAACTTTCGCACCATCATGAACTGCACTCATATAAGTTGTCATATAGGCTGGTCCCTCATATCTTGCTTGAGAAAATAGATCTCTTCCCAAAATAGGACTGTCAGCTGTCATTTCTTGAGTATAAGTATGGCCTTTGGCCTCATTCCAAAAACCTTCAAATGGAGCCTGATGAACTGGACCAAAATGACCTTTNTCNGCCATATTNTCTATCAATTCTCTNCAATTNTTCTTTACTACAAAACTAGCCATNCCATAGTCAGACCATTCATCTGAATAACACTCGTCAATTCTATCNGGAGTAAAATCAGGCNCCTGCTTTTCNANGTCNTGCCAAACCATTACCATCTGATTTTGCTCTAAAACTGGCCACGATTTNTCTCCACCTATATCTACAGAAATNTNATTATCTGAATTCCTTTCAATAGATATCTTATTNTTAAATCCAAAAATTGTTTTTGTTTCTCCAGCTGGAAAATCTCTTTGATGCCCTAACACAAACCACCCTCTGGGAAATCTATCTGGTAAATCATTCATTGCCGTCTCCTAATATTTTTTAATTAAACTTTTGTCCATTCGGGTCTGCTAATTTCTGATCTTTGTCAAACCAAACATAAACTATTCCACCATCTTCAATTACATCCCATGAACGAGTTATAGCTTTTGTGGGAATTTTTTTTGCATAGGAAATCTGATCACATTGCCCATTTCCGGCCCACCTCCAAGCATGGAATGGGCATTGAATGCTATTTTCATTTACTTCACCACAAGCCAAAGAAGCCCCCATATGCTTACAGTATAAATCAAGCCCCCTTAAAGCCAAATCTTCTCCTCTCCAAACTACAATCTGGGTTGGAAAATCATCAACTTGTATTGCCTTCATTGAAGCAATATCCTCACTCCTAGCAACCTTATACCAACCAGACTTATGACCACTAATTGTTGGGTCTTTTTGCTCCGGAAGCTCAGGTGCTATTAGCTCTTGATCAGTCAAAANATTCTCCCAATATTTTTAANACTTTTAATACTATTATATAAATACATCAAATAATCAACGAGTATCAAGCTGATTGAATTTGTCNATTTATATTAAATATTCAGCGAAACTCAGAAACAACTTCTTCNGCAGCGATTAATTGACTGATATTTTTTGATGTTGGCACTAAGATAACATCAGTGGCTCCAGCAACCTTAATTAACTTTAAAAGTTCATTTAAATCAGATTGATTTCCTGAAAACCCTGCAGTTTTAGACAAGTCTTTTGCTAAATCATGGCCCATCCATGCCAAATACCTTTCAAGGTGAGTTTGAATGTCCGCTCTACCGGATTCACCCAGACCAAACCAAAAACTTGTTACCAATCTTGGCGATTTATTGTTTTTGTTAAAAGCATTTTTGACTCGACTAAAAGAATCTTTAATTTCTTCAATATCTGCATTGAATGAAAATCCAGCTAATCCGTCAGCAAAATCAGCAGACATTTCCATTGCTTTGGGACCTACTGCCCCAGCCAAAATTTGTGGTCCGCAATTTGAAAAAGTTTGCGGTCCCAGCTTAGGATGATAATCCTTTGACCAAACTGACTGCATAGTTTTTACTTTTTCAGAAAGCATGGCCCATCTTCTTTCAGACCAATTTGAACCAATAGCCTGATAGTCTTCTTCTCTTCCACCTACACCAACACCGAGAGTAAATCTGCCCTCTGAAATCATATCAATGGTGGCAAACTGCTTGGCACTAAGTATGGGATTATGCATTGTCAAAACTGATATTGTTGCAATAATTTCAACTCTTTTGGTCCATGCAGCAACGGCACTNAAAGTAGATATAAACTCTGGGTTATGAAACAGAATTCTTTCTCCAAGAGCAATATGTGACCAAGGCCCAGCATCAATGCGAGTAGTCCAATCTTCTAAGTCTTGCCTTTTAAGGTCAGGTTCCATGACCGGGAGGGTCATGCCGATTTTCATGATTTAGATTTTTTCTTAATCAAGTCTAGAGCCACATCAACGATCATATCCTCTTGACCACCAACCATCTTCCTTTTTCCTAACTCAACCAAGATCTCTCGAGTATCGAGATTATATGTTTCAGCTGCTGATTCGGCATGCCTTAAGAAAGATGAATAAACACCTGCATAACCTAAGGTTAAAGTTTCTCTATCAACTCTTACGGGTCTGTCCTGCAAAGGCCGAACAAGCTCTTCAGCGGCATCCATTAACTTAAAAAGATCTGTTCCATGCTGCCATCCTAATCTGTCAATTGCTGCAATGAAAACTTCAAGAGGAGCATTGCCTGCCCCGGCACCCATCCCAGCNAGACTTGCATCAACTCTATCTGCACCATTTTCAACAGCAACTATAGAATTGGCCACACCAAGAGATAAATTNTGATGTGCATGCATTCCAGTTTGAGTTTTTGAATTCAAGGTATCTTTAAAAGCTTTAAATCTATCAGCAACGTCTTCCATGCTTAATGCACCACCTGAATCAACAACATAAACACATTCAGCTCCATAGGATTCCATNAGTTTTGCTTGCTCTGCTAAATTAGATGGAGNAGTCATGTGTGACATCATCAAAAAACCAATCGTATCCATCCCTAATTCTCTCGCAAACTCTATATGCTGTTTTGAAACATCAGCCTCAGTACAGTGAGTTGCAACTCGAACTGATCTAACTCCTAACTCCCATGCCCATTTAAGATCTTCCTTAATTGCAATTCCAGGCAGAATTAAAGTTGTTAACTTGGCATGATTTAAGCTCTCTGCAACTGACCCAATCCATTCTTTGTCAGTATGAGCGCCAAATCCATAATTAAATGAAGATCCAGATAANCCATCTCCATGAGCCACCTCAATTGCATCAACTTTTGCCTCATCTAATGCTTTTGCAATTTGAATGACTTGATCTAAACCATACTGATGTCTGATTGCATGCATTCCATCTCTCAATGTGACATCTTGTATGTATAGCTTTTTCATGAGNTCAATTTAATTAATTCTTGNGCGGTTCCCATGGCAGCAGAAGTCATAATATCTANATTTCCTGCATAAGTTGGNAAATAATGACCAGCGCCTTCAACTTCAAGGAAAATTGATGCTTTTAAACCTTCAAACTCNCCATAGCCAGGNATTAAACATGGATTATTTGACCCAAATCTTTCAAATTGAACTTCTTGCTTTAAACGATATCCGGGTACATATGATTGAACGCGCTCTACCATATCTTCAANACTATCTTTTANCAATTGCTGATCAACTGGATCGCATAAAGTGAAGACAGTATTGCGCATTAANAANGGAGGTTCAGCAGGATTTAATACTATGATTGCTTTAGCTCTGTCTGCNCCTCCTACTTNTTCAAGTCCAAGCTTNGTTGTTTGNGTAAANTCNTCAATATTAGCTCTNGTTCCTGGGCCAGCNGATCTNGANGAAACAGATGCAACTATCTCAGCATACTTAACACTAGATACTTNATTNACTGCTGCAACCATTGGGATAGTNGCTTGGCCACCACAAGTNACCATATTTACATTCTTTTCTTTTAAATGTTCGNCTAAATTNACAACTGGNACACAATATGGNCCTATTGCAGCTGGGGTAAGATCTATCATTTGCTTNCCATCTTTTGCAATTAAATCNTGNTGATTTTTATGNGCGCCNGCAGATGTAGCATCGAAGAATATTTNNGTNTCTTGATACTCTTNCATTTCCATAAACCCANGCAAACCCGNGGNCGAGATAGAAATATCANGTGANTTAGCCATTGCTAAACCNTCAGAGTCTGGATCTATTCCAATTACCCCGTTTAAAGNTAAAGATTCAG
Organism: bacterium TMED6; assembly: GCA_002167465.1. Lineage (GTDB taxonomy): Bacteria > Fidelibacterota > Marinisomatia > SCGC-AAA003-L08 > D37C17 > TMED6. The sequence goes on along the minus strand of NHBL01000052.1, from coordinate 5,608 downwards.
ATGTATTTANAATCTTAAGCATGAGATCTGTTCCNATATTCCCAGACCCAATAATTGCNCACTTTACTTTNCTCATAATTANATNAAATTTATCTCACAAGTTCCAACGCCTTTTAGNTCCATTGANAATTTATCACCAGCTTTCGCTGGCTCNAGNGGAACTAGNGATCCAGANANTATAAATTCNCCNTTTNATAANGGNATTTCATATNCACCNANGGTATTTGCTAGCCANGCAACNGCTTCTGCNGGNTGACCCTGAACNGCAGAACCAAANCCAGANGACAAAAACTCTCCATTTTTATNAACNNCTACNTCTAACTCATCCATTGAAAATTTATCAGGNGNNCATGCTCCNTCNCCTANCACAAAAATCCCNCATGATGCATTATCTGCAATAGTATCCTGNATTTTAATNTTCCAATTATCAATTCTAGAATCAACTATTTCAAAACANGGNNNNATTTTNTCNGTTGCTNAAATNANATCTTCCTTAGNNATNCCTGGNCCNTGGATATCTTCTTTNAATANAAAAGCGATTTCNGCTTCAGCTCTTGGNTGAATTAAAGCATTCTCTATTNAAAAATTAGAGGCATTTTTTANNTACATTTTATTTGTNAGAAATCCAAAGTCTGGCTGATTNACNCCAAGCATTTCCTGCACCACTGGNCTGGTAACGCCAATTTTTTTACCNATTACTTTTTCGCCTTGAGCNTCTCTTAAAGAAAGNAATTTTCTAGANATCTTGTATGCATCNTTNATATCCATTTCAGGATATTTGTCAGTTAATGNNTGAATTGTTTTCTGCTCTCNTAGNGCTGNGAATANTTCNGATGCAATATCATTNAGGGTATTNANATTCATGTCNTANGAATTTAAAAAATTNATGCANGCATTGTTAAATGTATGCTCTTGCTCAATCATTACCCAATGNCCACATTGACTAAANANCATAATTTGAGCATTTGGGCAGCCATTTCCTATTTTCATAGCNCCTGAAATTGGNATGAATTGATCATTCATNCCCCAAAATGCCAANACAGGTTGAGTTATTAATGGNAGTTTTGATTCCATATTNGGNATNTCCATTGTNGCCATTACCTGAGTATTCATAAGAGGNAATATTTCCATTCTNTCATCNANCATNTCACTATTAATTATTGATTTATCATATGGAAANAGNTCTAGAAGCCCCTCTATTTTNTCTTGATCCATGTTTCCACCAAGAAAATCNGANAACAATTTTTTAATNCCTGGCATTTCNTCATAAACNTCTCTNTCCTCCACACCNCCCGGAGCCATTAAAATCAACTTNTCTACTCTAGANGGATGATCTAATCCTANNCCTAAAGATAATGCTCCTCCCAAACTNTTTCCTATAAGAGANAANTTTTGAANTTNCAAAGCATCAAGTANTTCAATTATTTTTTTATTAAAATAGTNAAGAGAATATGTTTCATTTTCAGGCTTGCTAGAAAANCCATATCCAGGTAAATCTGGCAAGATNACNCTGAAGCCAGCATCCTTTAANGCAATAAAGTTATTTTTGAAATTTGTNTGACCNGANGCNCCTGTTCCACTNCCGTGAAGNAAAACAACNNCATCNCCATNACCCTCNTCATAGAAATGAAAATTAAAACCATCATTAACTTCAAGAAATGAGCCTTTGGGAATCATTAAACTAAATCCTAGTTAAAGTNATTGGCAGNCCATCAATAGGTCTTGGTAAATGCACATGCATAAATTTTGGATTGTAGTTATCCCTTAAAGTAACCTTATAATTTTTTAGCAACCTAAATAAATATAATTTTGCGTTCATCATCGCAAAATGCATTCCAATGCACTTATGGGCTCCTCCACCAAAAGGTATATAACTAAAACCATGATTTTTATGCTCAGCTCTTTCTGGGGAAAATCTCATTGGATCAAATTCATGAGGGTTGGACCACCATTCTTCCATCCTATGTGTAAAAGGAGGACTCAGCATTATCACAGTATTTGCTGGGATATCATATCCAGCAACAGTAACATCTCTTGTAGTTCTTCTATTCAGGATCATTACAGAAGGATAAAATCTCAAGGTTTCTTGGAATACATATTCTGTTAACGTCATTTCTGCCATATCATCAAAGGTTGGCATCTCATTTTTGACATCAAATAGTTCATTTCTAACTTTTTCTTGCCAGTCAGGATTTTTTCCTAAGTAATACAGGATATTAGTTAGAGCACTGGTCGTGGTATCAAATGCTGCAAATAACAAAAATGCAATGTGCCCATCGATATCAACATCTTCTAGATATTCACCATCCTCATCTTGAGCGTTGCAATACCTTGAGAACATATCTTTCCTATCAGTACCTCTTCTTAAAGGAATGTTTGCAGTTAGAAAGTCTCTTAACTCTTGCCTAGCTGCTAATGATTTCCTAAAAGGTGAAAATGGAAGATCATACGGAAAAGGCGTGATTAAACCTTTGTTGATTCTTTCAAAGGTATCATTGAGTTGTTGAGCTTCAGGGCTTCGTTCATCTAGGCCTAGAAAAACTTTGGCCGCTACATCCATTAATGTTTTTTGAATATTGTCGTAAAAAATAAACTCTTCATTGACAGGCAAATCTTGGATGCGTCTTTCTTGAATAGGATTCATCATCTCGACATATGTCTTCAATGCATCATTCTTAAATGCTGGTTGAGAAGCTCTTCGCGTTCTTTTATGTTTTTTATCATCACGGACCAACATCCCCTCAGGATATAAAGTTCCCAATGAGCTACCGTAACCACCTGCGGCACTAAAATTACCCTTCGGATCAAATAGAGCAGCTTCATTAAACTCAGGTCCAAGACACATCAATACCCTTTGATTGCGAACCATATCTAAACGAGAAATAGGCCCGTATTTTTCATAGTGATAGTTACAATAACCAAGAGTATCCTTAACAATCTCAACAGTCTTACCTAAATAAGGCAATCCATACTCCCCTGGAAACATTGAAAGATCTCTATTGTCTGGGCCTAATTGTTCTATATATTGCATGGTCTTATTTATTATGAATTTTTTGCAACTAATTTCCACCAATAATTAGGAAAAAATCTTCTTATCCTTGTAGCATATACAGCTTCTTTTGAAGGATAACAAATGATCTTATCAGTCAGTAAGTCTTTTTCAATTTGATCAACCACTTCCTCTGGATCACAAAGCATACCTTTTTCCACTGCAGTATTGATTGCATCAGGTGCATCAGTCTCATCCACAAATCTCATCAAAGGAGTATCAGTTTGAGCTGGACAAACTACCATAACTCTAATGTTTGTATCTTTAACCTCTTTAGCCAAGATTTCGCCAAAAATATTTACAGCTGCTTTAGAAGCACAGTAAGCTGACATATTTTCGAGAGGGCACATTCCTGCAATTGAACCAAAAAGTATTATTTGCCCAGTATTTTTTTCAAGCATTGATGGCAAGACATTGCTTACAATGTTTACAGTACCCTCATAATTAATTCTCATTAAATTATTTATTGAAGTCGAGTCCAAGTCTTGAATTCTGGCCATTGGCATTACTGCTCCTGCTTGAGTAACTCTATCAATTGCACCTACTTCTGATTGAACCTGTTGAACCATGGTCTTGACGGCATTTGAATCAGATAAATCACATGGAAAAATGGAGATGTTATTTGATTCTTGCTTTAGATCATTTAACCCTTCTTCGTTTATATCAACAGCTGCAACATGCACACCATCAGCGGCTAACCTTTTAGAAGAAATTCTGCCCATGCCACTTGCCGCTCCAGTAACCAATGCAACTTTTAAATCATTCATATTGTCCCCACTTTCTTAAATTCTTCATATACTTAAATTATTCTATACCGACTTGTAGGAATTACCTCAATCTTTTTAAAATCTATAAATTTCTCACAACTATCCATCATGATTTGAGCATGTTTTGCAAATTGCTCTGGATTATTTTTAGCGTTATAGAAAACTTCTGGATCTGTCATAGCCTCTAATGGAAAGCACTCCTCTATAATTGCAATAAAGGAAGGTGATTCTTTCTGTAAGGGTCTAACGACTGTATTTTGCACATAAATAAAATTAGATTGGGTTTGAATGGCGATTTCTGTGTGGAATTTAGTCCAATGATCAAACCAGTCAAATGTAGACATTGTTTTTGGCTTCTCCAAAAAAACAACTTGTGAAAACCCTTCCGATCTTAAGCCCAAAGGACTTTTTTCTGTGTTGTCTAAAATAATTGATTCACTCACAACAAAGCCATGAATTTTATTTGTAATTTTTTCTAGGTGACTTTCGAGTGTATCTGCTAAAAAGTAACTTTTTACTTTCATAAATATTACTGCATTTGGTGCAGGAGGATAGTTTGACTGTACTAAATTATTTGCCGGCACTACATCAGAATCAGCGATATTAATTTGTAATTCTGAAACAAACTCTCCAATATCTCTGCTCAGATTTTTTAGAAGTGCTTCTTTAAAAATTTCTAAACTATCATCATCTTTTTTCCAAAGCTGATAGGCAAGTTTTTCCATCTATGATCTTTGAGATGATGCGGATATTACCTCACCAGTCATGTACGAAGAGAGATCTGATGCAAGGAATAAAATAATGTTTGCTATCTCCCAAGGCTTAGCTCCCCTTCCAAAGGCTTCTTTTGATTCTAATTCAGCTATTAATTCGTCTGAACTAGTTTTGGATAAATGCGGATTCATTGCAAGACTTGGTGCTACTGCATTAATTCTGATTCCATCACCTACAGTCTCCAATGCAACACATCTTGTCAAAGCCATAACTCCAGCCTTTGCAGCTGCATAATGAGATTGACCTGCTTGCGCTCTCCAACCTAGCACAGATGCATTGTTAACAATGACTCCCTGAGTGTCTTTAAGTACTGGAATTGCAGCTCTCATAATTTTCATGGCGCCATTGAGAGTAACGTCCATCACCAGATCCCAAGCATCATTTGTCATATCTTCCAATATAGATTCTCCACCAAGTCCAGCATTATTAATCACGCCATTTAAATTTGAGTAGCAGGCAATAGCGTCTTTAAACATTGAATCAATTTCTTCATCATTCGTAACATTACAAAGACAACCATTTACTTTTCCAAGATTAAGATTACGCAAAGCATCAATTGCTTCATCTAGCCTTCCTTTATGAACGTCAGAAATAAAAATATTTGCTCCTTCCTCAAGAAATCGCTTTGCAGTTGAAAAGCCAATTCCAGAACCGGCAGCAGCAGTGATTAAGATATTCTTATCTTGAAAAAGGTTTCTTCCCTCAGGGTATTTTGGATTCATTAGATTGTTCATGAGCAATTCTCTAAAATAGTAACATTTGCCTGACCTCCGCCCTCACACATGGTTTGCAAACCGTATTTGATGTTATCTCTTTTCATATTATGAATCATGGTGGTCATCAGTCTTGCACCAGTTGCTCCAAGAGGATGCCCAAGAGCTATTGCCCCTCCGTTTACATTTATTTGATTTATTGGATATTCCATTTCTTTCTGCCAAGCCATTGCAACGGATGCAAATGCTTCATTTATCTCAACTAGGCCAATATCATTTAATTTGATGCCTGATTTTTTAACTGC
>NHBL01000051.1 GCA_002167465.1 bacterium TMED6 | reverse complement strand
TGTTTGTGGTGATGTAGACCAGTGTCCAGGATATGATGATAATATTGATTCAGATTCAGATGGTCTAGCAGATGGCTGTGATGAATGTCCATTTGATGCGGATGATGATATTGATGGTGATGGTATATGTGGTGATATAGATGAATGTCCGTACGATGCAGATAATGATATTGATGGTGACGGACTATGTGCTGATGAAGATGAGTGCCCGTATGATTCGGACAATGATATTGATGGTGATGGTATATGTGGTGATATAGATGAATGTCCATATGATGCAGATAATGATGCAGATGGTGATGGTGTTTGTGGTGATGTGGATCAGTGTCCAGGTTATGATGATAATATAGATTCAGATTCAGATGGTATTGCAGATGGTTGTGATCAATGTGAAGGTTTTGATGATAATATAGATTCAGATTCAGATGGAGTTGCAGATGGTTGTGACGAGTGTCCATTTGATGCAGATGATGATATAGATGGTGATGGTCTTTGTGCAGATGAAGATGAATGTCCGCTTGATCCAAATAATGACTTAGATGATGATGGCATTTGTGGTGATGAAGATGATTGTCCGCTTGATCCTGATAATGATATAGATGGAGATGGAGTTTGTTGTAGTGATGGTGATGGTGATGGTGTGATTGATGACCCATACTGTGAATGTGCTGCAGATTTTTATGACTGTGCCGGTGTGTGTGGTGGTGAAGCTTACGTAGATGATTGCGGAATATGTGATGATATTGTAGAAAATGACAATGAAACTTGTACAGGTTGTACTGATGATACTGCAGAAAACTATGATGAAAATGCAACTATATCATGTGATGATGACTGTTGTGAATATGCACCACAAGCATTTGACCTATTAACACCTGAAGATGAAACATTAATTGTTTTCAATGAAAATGACTATGACGCTTTATTTATTAATTTTGCATGGGAAGAAAGTATTGATCAAAATACTGATGATCAAATTACATATAATATTACTTTAACCGATCAAAACACAGGAAACATAGAACTCGCTCTAACTGATTATGCACAAGAAGCACTCCCTGTACCTTTATCATTTATTATTGATAACCCAGTTGAGGGTGAAGATGTAATATTTGCTTGGGAAGTGATAGCGCAAGATGATTCAGAGGGTGAGTATACAGCTGCATGTAATGAAATATTTGAATTTACATTAAGGTTTGAATCTCTCGGTCTTGAAGATGGTTTAATACCTGATACATATGTCCTTGGAGACGCATATCCAAATCCATTTAATCCAGTTACTACAATTGATTTTGGAGTTCCAGAAGCATCATATGTCAATATATCAGTTTATGATATACATGGAAAATTAATAAAGACTTTAGAACAAGGTAATAAGCTTGCAGGTTATCATTCAATTATATGGAATGCACAAAATGTTCCAACAGGAACCTATTTCATTAGATTGGTTACATCAGATTATACTGCAACGCGTAAAGTATCTCTTATTAAATAATGTACAGATTATATTATTTAGGGTTAATATTTTTATTAGGATGTGATAATAGCCCAGTAAATGATAATATTATTGATGATAATTCTAGTTTAATTTCAATAGCTTTTGGTTCTATTTCAAATAATTCATTAGAAATAAATTTAAATACATCTCATGAAATTGGTGGATTTCAGTTTACAATATCTGGTGCTACAATAACAAGTTTTTATGGTGGTTTATCAGAACAGAATGGCTTTTCAATTGCTTCAAATCCTGATACAGGTATTATTATAGGTTATTCACTTTCAGGTAATAGCATTCCATCTGGTAGCAATGGTATTTTAACTAATTTAAATTATATTAATCAAAATTCTAATATTTGTATTTCAAATGTTGTTTTGTCTGACCCAAATGCTAATTCATTAAATATAAACTCAGTAGGTGATTGCATTGAGTATTAAAGTAAGTAATATTTCTAAATCATTTAAAACCTATAATAGAAAACCAGGATTAAAGGGTGCTCTAAAATCTTTTTTTAATAGGCAATACACAGATTTTCATGCATTAAAAAATATAGATTTAAATATTGAAGAAGGTGAAATATTAGGAATATTAGGAGAAAATGGAGCAGGTAAAACCACATTAATTAAATTAATGGTTGGCTTATTACATCCTACCTCAGGAACTGTTAATATTAAAAATTATATACCATGGAACAGAGATAATGATTTTTTAAAAATGATTACTGTTGTGATGGGACAAAAAAATCAATTATGGTGGGACATACCTGCTTCGGAATCATTTTTACTTAATAAAAGAATATATCAGATTGATGATAATAATTATAATCAAATACTAAATGAAATGGTAGAATTACTTGATGTCAAAGATAAGCTTCATACTCAAGTTAGAAGGTTATCTCTAGGTGAAAGAATGAAAATGGAAATTATAGCATCTTTATTACATAAACCTAAAATTATTATGTTAGATGAACCTAGTTTAGGTCTTGATGTTTTATCGCAAGCTAAAATTAGAGAGTTTGTAAAGTATTATAATGAGCAGTACAAAGCAACATTCATTATAACTAGCCATTATATGAATGATATTGAGTCAATGTGTAAAAGAGTTTTTGTCATGAATAAAGGTAGAGGAGTATATGATGGAGATTTTGAAACTCTTATAAAAAAAATTAATCCTACAAAAAAATTAATATATACATTTGAAAATATGCCAGATGAAAAGACTACCCTGTCTTTAAAGAACGATTTTGAAATTGAACTTGATAATAATATTTTAGTTGCTCAATTAAATGATAATTTATTAAACAAATTATTACAAAAATTATTTAAAATTTCCACCGCAAAATCTTTTTTAATAGAAGACTTACCGGTTGAAGAAACTATGAGATCTTTCTTCGAAAAACCTGAAAATTATCTTTAAGAATTATGTTAGTTTGGTTTAAAAAATATAGTTCAATATTAAGAGCATCTATAATAACTGCTTTAGAATATAAAGCTAATAGTGTTGTAGGTTTATTTGCAATTTTATCAGGTTTATTAATTGAATATTTAATTTGGAGTATGATATATTCTTCTCAAAGTTCAGCTTATACAATTGATGGGTGGACATTTAACAGATTAATTGCTTATATTTTTTTATCGATGATTATAGGACAATTAAAATCTTCATGGGTAACTGCCCATGAAATGATTATGCAGATAAGGCAAGGTTTTATGAATCAATACCTTGTTAAGCCGCTATCTTTTTTTAGTTACCATTTAATGAATTTTATAGGNACTAATATTTTATATTATATACCTTATGCTATTTTAATTTTTATAGCACCNATTATTTTTAAAGATTTGATTTTTATTAATNTAGTTCAAGTTCCTTTNTTTATTTTAGCAGTTATTATTTCAATTTATNTATCATATAGTATTTACTTTTTTATGGTTTGTTTTGCATTTTGGTTTGGNGAAGTAAGAGCTTTATTAGCTGCATATAATATTTCAATGTTTGTATTAGCAGGACAAATTATTCCTTTAGATTTTTTCCCAGAATATTATATTGAAATCATTAATTATACGCCTATTCCCTACTTAATTAAATTTCCTGTAGATATAGCTATGGCATTAGAGGTNNATTTATATAAATGGTTTACNTTTATTTTTATTGCTCTAGTATGGTGNTTTATTATGAGNNTNTTAAGTAGTTTAGTTTATAGTTTTGGAATAAAAAGGTATGAAGCTTATGGTTCTTAGATATCTTNATTTATTTTATTCTATTTTCAAGTATAGCTTAGCAAGAGANATGGAATATAAAACTAATTTTATAGGTAGTTTATTTGTCGATGCAATATATTACTTATCATGGTATTTCTTTTTTGAGGTAATTTATTCTAAAACATCAGTTTTAGGTGATTTNGATAGAGAAGCTATTCTGGTTTTTTTAATTGCAACATTTTTTNCNGACACCCTTTTTATGATGCTATTTGATGGNGCTGGNCAATTAAGAGAGCATATACGTACAGGCAGTTTAGATTTTATACTTCTTAGNCCTGTAAATTCTCAATTNTTAATTTCATTTAGATATATTAGAAGTTATGCTTTGGTGAGCATGTTTGTNTTNTCAGTTATTTTATATAANATATTAANTCTTTTTCATCCAAATGCTTTAAATATTATTAATATAGTAATGTTTATTATATCAATATTTATGGGTACNGTNATTTGGTATTGTTTTGAATTTTTAACATCATGTTTAACNTTTTATTTTAGAGATTTTAGAACTGGAGGTTGGTTAACTCATGAAATAATGAAATTTTCTATGAGACCTGATAGTATTTATCAAGGNTTTATGCGNAAAATATTATTTTCAATTCTACCTATGGCATTAGTTGCTTCTGTACCTTCAAGATTATTGATGTATGGATTANCTACACAAAATCAAAAATATTTNNTTNCCCAAATAATTATAGTTTTAATTTTATTATCCTTAACACGNATTTTATGGAAAGTTGGATTAAAAAGATATGAAAGTGCACAAAGTTATACTGGACCTGTTATTTAGGTTTTCTTTTTTTTCTTTTTAGCTGCTGGAAATAAAATATTATTTAAAATAAGTCTATATCCTGGTGAATTTCTGTGTAAATCTAAATCAGTGNGNGGATCNCCAACAAAATGTCTGTAATCNTCTGGATCATGCCCTCCTAAAAATGTAAAAGTNCCCTTACCTACATTTCCATGAATATATTTAACCTGTTCNGAAAATANATCTTCNCCAAGTATTAAAACATGAGATTTTAAATATTTTTTATTATATCCAGTAGTTTGGCCCATAAAGCCATTTACATTTGTTACNTGATTTTGAATTAACATACTAGGTACTGGATCCCATTTTGCAGAAAAGCTAGATAGTGTAAAATAATCAGATTCTGCACTTCTAGTGCTTGGCTGATGGCTTGAGGGTAAATCAATTTGTGAATATTCATAGATTGTTGGATCTAAATATAGANTATATCCTTCAAATGCAATTCCGTTANTATGATTAATTTCACTTAATTTTTGTTCTTCAATAGGGGTGCCATCATATATTGAATGAGCAAAATCAACTGAATAATATGATAATGCTATATCAAAAGAATCAGTNGCTGAGCACATAGCAAATAAAAAACCACCATTGTTTAGGTANTCTTTTATTTTAAGTGCTATAGTCTTTTTAAACTTATGAACTGTTTTGAAACCATATTTTTGTGCAGTTTTTATAAAACTAGATTCCATATCTTTATACCATTGTTGATTTCTATATCTATAAAATTTACCATATTGNCCAGTAAAATCTTCATGATGTAAATGAAGCCAATCNTATTTATACAATTCACCGCTCATTACTTCATCATCAAATATTACGTCATATTTAATTTCAGCATAAGTTAGTGCTAAGGTAACAGCATCATCCCATGGTTGTTGATTAGGAGGTGAATAAACTGCTATTTTAGGCATTTTATCTAGAATAACTAATTCCATATTTTCTTGTTCAATCATAGCATAAATAATTGATATTTCTTCTATTGATAATTCTTCATAATATATATTTTTAAGTAAACATTGTTTTTTTACAAAATTTGATAANTCAAGAATAAAAGAACCACCTCTATAATTTAGCAACCAATCTACNTTATTATTTATTTCTAACATTGAAAAAGCTATGCCGTATGCTTTGAGATGATTTGTTTGATTATCATCCATTGGAATTAATATCTTTTGTGATGAAAAATGTATATTTATAAAAATAATAATTATTAAAATGCATCTTTGTATCATAATTCCAAATCCTTTAGTTTATTNAGNTCATTTAAACGTTTGATTATATCTTCTTTAAAAATTGTGTTGGGAAATTTATCAATAATTATTTCATATAGTTTGATTGCATTATCATAATTTTGTTTAATATAGTCCTCTATTTCTGCATTNAGAATAAGAGATATTTCATAGTATACAGTATTTGAATTTATTTCTGAAATAATTTTTTGGACATTNTCTNTATTTCCTTTTTGCANCTCNATTAAAGCATATTGAAATTGTGCTAACTCNGAAATTAAAATATTTTCACTNTTNANTANATCAATTAAATCAAGTGCTGCNTCAAAATTTTTATTTAATTTTAATTTATATAGAATTNAANTATACTTTTCAAANAATTCNATATCNTCCTTAAAAAATAANGATACCATTTTNAGCTCTANCAAATCATTATAATTTTCATCATTTAAATCAGAATCNTTTATTAANGAATCAAGTTCNTTTACTAAATTATTNTAATTACCTCTAAATAAAGTTATCTCTAAATTTTTNTGTCTAANATCATTTGATTTNTTATCNNTTAGATAACCTTCAACCATACTATACTGTTTATTAATAAGGTATAATGCAGAATCTAAGTAACCTTTTGATAGTAAAATGTCACTTTTCATAGATNAAACCATCACTTTTGTATTAATTTTTGAAGTATTATTATCAATTCTATTTAAAATTTTATNNGCACTATCTAAATCATTGTATATATGAAATTGCATTTCTGCTTTTTTTAATTGAGAAACTTCAGCTTGTAGATTATTTTCTATCAATTTTTGATAAATACTATTTACATAGTTTAAATCATCATCATTAAATTCATAATTAGTTTTTATATTTAAAAATTTATTTGATGAAATTTGATGGTGGCTGATTGGTAAGGAAATACTTTTAATTATATTATTATCCAATATATTTTGTAATAATTCAAAAATTTGATCAATCAATATATTTTTAGTTATGGAACTTATTTTTTTATTCGAATTATTAGTTAAAAAGATAATGGATTCATTTATTGATTCTTTATAATATTTATCTTTTTTAAATATGGATATAAGTTGTCTAGAATAAAATGAAGGCATTTCATATTTGTTTCGCAAATAAAGTAGAAAATCATAGCCCTCTTNTATNTCTCTATTGTTAAATATTTTATGTAANATAAATTNATATTTNTTATTTCTATTTTTATCAGATTCATACTTATTTCCNAGATTATATAAATNATTNNTCCATTGAGGATCTTTATTCCAAATTTTTACTTCTAAAAGTTCTACTTCAGCATCAAAAATATTNTTAGGATTAGATGAATTTTTAATAAAANTATTATAATTTTCAATNAATAATTNATAATCNTTTTTAGATATTAATATTTCTTTTATNTTTTTAAGNANTTCATAATTATTTTGATCTTTTTNAAANAGAATTAAATAAATTTTAAGNGCTTCATCTTTATTTTTTTGATGANTATATATTTCAGCTTTTTTACGCANNTCATATATTTCATGTTTTGTTTCACAAAATATGATGCTTGTAAAAATTATAAGTAATTTTAATAATTTATTATTTTTCATTTATTTTTTCTTTAATNAGTATTCTTAGATACTCTTTAATAATTGTTTTATTTTCACTATTTATATTTTGATTTTGATTTAATTTTTCTAATTTTTCGTATAATTTTTTTAATTCAATATCATTTTTATCTAGATGNTTTAAATTATTTTCAAGTAGATTATTACCATCATTTTGTTTTGCTTCCCAAAGGTTATTAAATCCTCTATTTCTTTCTGAATTTTTATGTTCTAATAACTTTTTATATATCTGTTCTCCTCTGTTTATACTTTCTTGAGATATATTATTATTTTCAAAATCCTTTATTATTTTGTCCATCTCATCTAAAGCTTTGCCTAAGCTTTCACCTTGTGTTTCTCCGTTTGAAAAAGAGCTTTCTTTCATTAATTTTTCAAGTTGATTTTTTAATGACTGCTGCTGCTGCATTAAACTTTGCATTAACCCATCTTGACTAGGCTGTTCACCAAAAGGCATTGGCAAAAGTGATCCCATACCTTGGTTTAGAGATTGTTGTCCAGAAAGCAAATCTTCCATTGATTCCATATATTGAGAATACCCTGATGCATCTCCTGTAGATTGCATATTTTGCATTGATTCTAATAATAGTAATATGGTTTTATTAATATGATTCATTACACTGNATTGATTATTCTTTGCATCTTTAATCTTTCCTTGTTCAAATGCATGTATTGTTTTNNTTAAATAATTAAAAATTTGACTAAATGTCTTTGTTGTTTCTGCTGATATATGAAAGCTTTTTTTACTTAAATCTGAAATTTGAATAAATACATTTTTATATTGCTCTAATAGAATATTTTCTTTTGATGTAATTTTAGAAATCATACTATCTTTTTTANTTTTAATACTTTCNGTAGTTTTAATTAATACTTCTTGTTCATAAGACATNTAGATTAAATTTTTCATAATTCTTGAATACATATTTAACATTTCTAATGTTGATTGTTGTTCATAATCATCTTTAATTTTTTCTAATTCAGATAAAAGTTTCTCTAAATTTGACTCATTATTCTTTGAACTTTGATTTAATTCTTTTTTATTATTAGACTTAATAATATNATTATTCTCTTTTGATATATTAGATAATTCTATACTGNTAATTAATTTTTCTAATTCATCTGAAGTATTTTCATTTATATTATTCATCGTATCACTAGTTTCTTTAAATGTCTTTTTTAAATCTTTCAAGTTATCATTCTGTTTATTAACCATTGGTTTAATATTTTTATCATTATGATTTTGATTTATTTTATCAGTTATTTCTTTTTGTAGTTCATACATAGATTCCATTTTTTTTGTTAACTCATCTAATTTTTGCTCAGCTACGATTTGCTCAAACAAATCTATCATTCTATCTAATTGCTGCTCTAAATCACTCATTTCAAAATTAAAATCNTTTAAGTCTTCCAATGATTTTTTATAATCATCTTCATTTAATGATTCTTGTATATTTTGTATAGCNTCCATAAGTTTTTCATTTAACACATTTTTAAACATNTCTTGTAATTTCTGAATTTTATTTCCGAGTTGATCATTTATAAGATTATTCTTATTGTTTAATTCTTCTATTGTTTTAATAGTNCTTTCTAGATTGGATATTTTTTCAGAAATATTTTTTAATTCTTCAGAAATACTTTTTGATTCTTGTTCTTGTTCAAAACCTGTTTTTTCTTTTAATACATTATTAGAAATTGATTCATACATAGTTTTAATTTCATCTATTGATTCAATCATTTCATCAAAATCATCTTCAATAATTTCTTGTTTTTCTTCAACTTCAAAGTACAGTTCTTCTAAATTAGGAAAATACGCTTTTAGTGTATTTGACTTGCCAATCCCAGGACCAGTTTTAGTGTTATTGTCTTTTGCTATTACCCAATAAAATATTTCGTCTCCTGGACCAATGTATAAATCTTTAATATTCCAATTGTATTTCATGTATTGTTTGTAACTCATTTCGTTACTATTAAAAATTTCTATTTTTTTAAAAATTGTGTCTTGATTTAAATAATACGGCTTTATTATATAGTATTCTAGGTTTGCTATTGAAATGCCAAAGTCATCAACCATTTCATATTCAAGATTAATATTGTCTATTTCATTTATTTTTAAATTATCTTCAGGATAATTTATTTTTACATATGGATTAAGATCATCACTAACGCTTACTGAGTATACAATTGGTATATTATTTATATCCTCATAATCATAGCATATTATCTCAAAATCTTTAGAGTATTCAACTGTAAATTCTGATTCAATTTTATTTTTATTAACGGACATATATATAAAGTTAATATCGTCAAATTTTATTATAGCTTCAGATATTTTTTTATTTAACAAGCCATTTATTTTAATCGTAGATCCTTTAATTACTTCAATTCTAGACATGCTCTGATTATGTTTTATTTCATTTACATTTGTATATAATGGTGGAATTATATTAATAGATAATTCTTTAAATTCCGGCCTGTTTTTTAAAATAACAGTTAATGTATCAGAATTTATTTTATATCTATTAAACGGAAGTTTTGATTCATGTAAATATGTAGCCCATATTTTAGTATTTTTTTTAAAATTTTTAAATGAATGTGTAAATGATTCGTTTATTTTATTAATACTGACTGATTCTATTTTACCATCTATCATTTTATTTAATTTTATATTATTTGGTATATTTTTAGTAGATAAAATATTTACTTCTAAATCTTCACCTTTAAAAATAATTTTATTATCATGATTAATTATTAATTCAAAAGGGAGTGGCTTTATGTATGTTTTATCCTTTGTTATTAATCTTTGCATAGCATTTATATATTGCATCGAAAAATAACTATTTAATAATAAAGTAAAAATTAATACTAGCAATATATATAAATTTTTATTTTTAGAATTAAATTTTATATTATTAATACTGATTTTTTTTAAATCATTTTCTACTTCAGTAATTGCTTTTATGGTTAAATCAGAGTAAGAATTTTTTAAATTAATATTCGAATAAATTTGCAATGCATTAATAATCTTATCTTTAGCAGAAATTTTATTTATTAATTCAAAAGCTAATTGTTGATAATTAGAATTTCCAAATAAACCTTTAATATGAATTAATGATTTAAAAATTATATATATGATTATAATTAAGTAAATCATTAATAATAATGATAGTAGTTTATTTTTTATTATTGGAGAGAAATAGACATTTTCTTCTATTTTGATTAATATAATAAGAAAAGCTACACCAACAATTAAAGAATTAATTATTAGAATGAAATTTTGATTTTTTATTTTTTTAAAAAGGTAAGATTTTAAAAATTGATGTATGTATTCCATTTTTATTG
>NHBL01000050.1:711-8621 GCA_002167465.1 bacterium TMED6 | reverse complement strand
TTATAAATCCAAAAAAATAATAAAGGAATGATAAACCAAATATTTTTATGGCAGTCATGAAAAAAAATAAAAATATAATTTAATAAAGAGGTATTTAAAGTGGAATTAATGAAATGAAATACAATTTCATCAAGCATAATAATAGTTTCAAGCATTAATTATTATGATATTTTTTTAGAATTCATAACAGTCACCAAATTCAACAGGAATCGGTTGACTATTTTGATTTGAAAATGCTCCAGTTCCTAAATTCAAGCAAGCTTGACTACTTGTTGGGCTAAATTGCAATGTTGTTAAAATACCGGCTCCTTGCCCTATATAAGTCCCTGAAAAAGAAAATCCAATTACTGTAGATCCACCTACAGAAACTGTAAAACCTTGCTGCTCAGCTAAGCCTCCTGATGCAGATGTCAAGTTGGCTCCATCAACATTAAATTGAAATCCATAGATATATCCCGATTCATCATCATATTCGGGTACTATTATATCAATTTCCATAGTTCCGCTTTCAGAATCAACTGATCCAAAAGATAGTTGAATTGGAGCAGTATACTCACAACAATTNTCTATNGATCCATCAGAGCATTCAGTNGCTTCATTCCAATAGTTATCAGCTATTGGNTCACTACATCCATATATAATACAACTTCCATCATCAATAAAATAACATGGAGGAATAACATTTACACCAAACGCAATACATTCATTTTCATTTTCATCACAATACCAATTTTCAGCATTANTATTTGAACAGCCTAATATTGTTTCTATATTATTTTCAGATAAATCGTTTTCACATATAAATTCTGCATCTAATTCACTACTACATTCATCCCAGTTACCATCACTATCATTCCCGCAATCACAACATCCATTATTATTTGTATCTAAGCAATAAGTCTTAGCCTCAGGTTCATCACAACCGCACCCTAAATCAGCATAGTTTTCTTCCAAACCAGTACCACCACCAACACAATCTTGACAGTTGTCAATAAATGCTCCATACTCTAAACCATTATTTAAATCTTCTTCACCTTGAGGTGTTAATGGATTACATACTCCATTGCAATCTAAATCTTGATTTGGCTCTAAACCTGTATCNCCTCCTGAACAGACATCACAATCNTCTCGTTCTGCAGAACCACCATTTACCCCATTGCAGTCTTCATTACATTCAGTTTCTCCAGTTTCTCCNCCTACACAATTACCACATCCATCAATAAAAGCATTNCCATTACATATACTATCACAATCTATATTATCTTGATTTATATCAATCGATNAGCATGTATCATCTAAATCAAATGTATTATCAACCCAGCCATTTTGAGGTTCATTGCATTGAATTTCTGAAATGTTTGGATTACCTAAACCATCTCCATCTAGATCTTGATAAAATTCAATTTCAATTGCATTACCNCCACAATTTTCTAAACAATCATCTATAAAACAATTTTCTGATGATTCAGCAAATATATCATAATTACATTTATCTTCAACCATACAACCAGATGCTAAAGAAGATGGATAATTAATNTCGGTAACACACCTGAAACCTGTATTATTTGAAATTTGATTAAAAATACTATATCCTGTATAACCTATTTGAAGCTGAGTAGTATCACTATCAAAAGCTCCNCCNGTTTTAAAGTATATTTCTGGTACAGATGATGTAGAGGTATGTTCCCANACATTACCTGCCATATCNTATAAACCGAATGCACTTAAGCTTAAATTTAATTCACCTAATCCATTATAAAAGCCAACTTTTGAAGTNTTAGACCCATTATAATTAGCATAATTTGTGGTAATAGTATCTTCTGCCCAAGGGTAGTCCCAATTATTATCATCTTTAGCAGCAATTTCCCATTGNTCTAATGTGGGTAAAGTCCAGCCAAAATGATGAGCATAAATAGTAGCACCAACCCAAGATACACCAGTTACTGGATGATCTAAAAATATTGATTCACTTCCATCTTNTTCATCAGGTAAGAAAAANATTTGACTAAGGCAGTCATATTGAATTTTTCCNCCTTGATTACTATAATCAGCATTTNTNTCATAAATATTATATCCATTTTTATAAANACTATATTCTTCAGTTGGTATATCTTGATTTCCAAATANTGTTTTTACATTAACNTACCACCATTCAGTAGGCTCATATTGGTCACCAACATCTCTATCATGACATAATNAAGGGTTACCATAGTTATTTCCATTTTCATCACCCCATATTACATCAACAATTTCAACATCTAAATATTCATTAGNATTNAAAAAATTAATGAANTCCCGATTAGTAACAGGAAAACGCATCATACTAAATTGNTTNTTNACATTCATAAAAACAGGATCTGTTGTAGAAGGGTTAATATCAATACTATTAAGATNTACAATACTGNTGTCAGATGCAATTATTTCAANTNATTCATCATCTAAAAAATTTACTAAACGAGCTTCAATATTAATAGTTTGNTNCCATTCAGATGGAGGGTGNTAATAAGCTCTAAGAGTATCTNTNAGTCCNCTAGTNATAATATTATTATCAATTAAAATATAAGCCAAATCAGCCGATTCNTTATTTTCTATAATTGATATAANNTCTATTGTACATTCTTCGCATGTAATATCTGATTCATTCTGCGGGTAGAGTATCGATATTGTACTGTTCATTAAGTCATCAGTATTATTATCTGATTTCTCGCAAGAAATCACAAGCAATATTACAAATATTATAGGGATAAGATATTTATTCATAATTAAAAACCTGTTGAAAATCTCATAACAATTTGACGTCCCATTTTAGCTCCACCAACAATTTCTCTATGAACATCATTAAATATATTTAAACAGGATATTGAAGTAGAAAAATGATCATTAAAATCAAATTTATAATGAATGTCAAAAAGATTATAAGGTCCAATTATACCAGACCATATTCCATCTGCCCATTCAAATTGATCAACATGTCTATAGCCTATAGAAAGCATACCATAATCATCATTTTTATAATTAAAATTAAGATTCCATTTAAATTTAGGCGCATTAATTGGATCATTTCTTCTTGTTAACTCATTAAAAAATTCTGTTGTATTGTACCATGAGAAATTACCATTAAAAAACATTTTTTCACTTAGCACTTGTGTAAATGCCATATCAATACCTTGTGTCCATACATTACCATAGTTTAGAACACCTAATATAATTTCAGGAGGGCTTGTTGCTCTGCCTTGTACATTATCCGAGCTACATGGGTAACTATCACATTCATATTCAGCCATACCTTCTTGAGGACTCCATTCATCAATGCCNACTTTATCTAGAAGATTATAATTTATACCGTATTGATTTGTAGTTNCNTCTGAATAAATCCAAGGTAANCCTTGTCCATCAAAGCCTAATTGTGCTGGACTNTAAGTTTCNCCTGTTTCTAAATCAACAAAACCCCATTCTCCAGGNTCNCTAGGATCACCATCACCATTTTTATCATCTTGATCCCATCCAAAGTCACTTGCCCACACATCCCAATCTCCATCATCATCTAGACCATTCCAGCCTGTTGAATAAGGGGGGTTAGCACCATTTTCATTACCTGNAATAAAACCAGCAAATTCAAAATTGTCAACAGTTGCTTCTGTTCCATCAGAGTTATATCTATATATAACTGTAGGGGTTATAAAAGTAGCTGGACTGAAAAAATCAGAATACTGATTTACATAATAATCAATTGACATGATTGCACCAAAATCAAATATTTTTTTATAACCTAACTCAAAACTATTTATTTTTTCTGATTTAATTGCCGGCATATTAGGAATATAGCGCTCNCCACTTTTTACATCATTTGGCCTTATAATATGACCATCCCCATTAGGTTCNGGTATGTAAACTAAAAAGTTTGTAGTATCTAAAGGTATCCAATCAGAAGGAACTCCTTCAAATGTATCGTATAAAAAGAAATATGGCATATCTTGAATTCTATCTATATAATTATCTCCAAAATTATATTTTCCATAAAANTGGGCATCTCCATTACCATCATAATATACAGGTTGACTAATATTAGTATTTTCATCAACCCTTACATATTGAGTNCCATCTTTATTNCCTCTAAGAAAGACATTAAATATTCTATAATCATATATATAGTAATTTGTGAATAATTGAGTTGTAGTAGGTGTNTTAAAAGCCCTACCAAAAGTTAANCTCCATGATTCTGTTGGATGAGGATCAAACATTAATCCAAGCTTAGGACCAAATTGTAAACCNTCTTCAAGTAATTGATCATGATAATCTAATCTGGCAGCTAAAACTAATTCCCATTTGTCACTCCATAATTTTGTCAATTTTGATGATGATTGAAAATATAATCCGGCTTCATTNGCTACAGGATCATCAAATTCAGCTTCATCATCTATTATTCCATTACCATTTTCATCTCTTCCATTTGGACCATCATTTAAAATACTACCTTTAGTTACTGGGTTAGTCCTGAAATAATCTATACCCCATGTAACATCCGTATCTAATGATTCTATTTGAAAAGTATTTTGAATTTGATATGCCCTATTAGTAGATAAGTCAGTAATTAAATCACCTCTTAAATANCCTCTGGTATCACCTGAATAACTACTATTTAAATAAGTTTGGAAAAACCAATTATTATAGCTCATTTTAAACTGGTTAAATCTATATTCCCACCCATCTAATAGATATCTACCAACACCTGTTACTACTTGAGATTTTGACCATGAATAACCAGATTGTATTGTAATATCTAAATCATCCATTCCAAGAAATGGTATACCATTTATATCAATACGAGCTTCAACTTTACGATTATCTAATTCAAAATCNGGATAATCATCNTTTAAATCACCATTAGTATCTGAAATTTGTTGAAATCTAGATATCAATTCATTTTCACTATTATCACAGCCGTAGCATCCNTCACCAGTGTCATAATTTCCATCTAATTCATTTGAATCAATNGGGCTTAATCCGTTNNCTTCACCAANATCANTAGTATTTGCTATTCCATCTTGTCCCCAATCTTCATAATATTCACCTTCATCCCATTGTCCGTTTGGTGGGGGCCAAATATCGCTACNGGAATCAAACTCATAACTAAAATCATATTCATCTGAGGTATCTACAATGCCATTATTATTATTATCTAACCATGCATCACCTGGTTGCCATATTCCATCACCTTCACCTTCGTCAAATGTATAATTAACTCCATCTAAGCCNTAGTCAAGATGACCACCAAAACTCAATGTAGGTTCACCAACTTCATAATTATTNTTACCACCTTCNTCTATATAATAATCACCNGNAANACCATCATTACCAAAATCNTTTGTAAAAACATCAAATAATACNGTAAANTTATNTTCATCCCATATGTAGTCACCCCGNATNTGAGAATCNGTACTAACTTCTCCATCTACGTAATACCAAGTATTATCTTCACCGTTTAATTGTGCTTCTTTTCTTCCATCATAAATTATAATTTTTAAATCTGAATCGAGTGTTTCACCCCAGTTGCTTATTCCATTGCCATCATGATCATATTCCCAAGATTCATCTACTTGCCCATTACCATTGTTATCCATTCCATCATAAGACAAATCATACTCATCATCAATATTTTCATCTATTATACCATCACCATCATTATCAATTCCATCTGCTTCAAAATAGTCTTCATCTATGAGACCATCGCCATCATCATCATATCCATTGACCCAATCTTCTCCAGCGATTCCATCACCATCTAAATCACCATGATTTGCTTCACCATTACCAATTAGGACGATATCCCCATTTTCTAACTCAACATATTTAGTTTGTGTATCCCAGCCACCCTCTTGTCCAGCAATACCTATAAATTCACTTTCTTGATAAATACCATCACCATTTGTATCATCCCAGTATTCATTAATATTCCAGCCGTCTGAACGAACTATATCCTTTATGGTGTCCCAATTTGAATCTTGATCATCACTTAGAGTAAATGAGCTATTCCAAGGGTTATTATCATATCCATCAACCGTTCTGTTAGGTGCACCTATCCATGTGTATTGATGATTTTTCCACTCATCTTCAGATATATATTCCCATTCATAAGCANTAAGATACGAGCCTGAAACTTTAAAACTTAAATTATCATTTACTTTTTTAGCATATCTACCATTAATCTTCCTTAATTGCCTTTCATCGCTTGTACCACTTGCGTGTAAAGAAAAACCTTCAGAAACAGATGGTGCCTTTGAAACAATGTTTACTACGCCACTATGAGCATTAGCACCATAAAGAGCTGTAGCAGGGCCTAAGATAACCTCCATTTTTTCAATATCGTCTTGTGATTGAGGGATTGTATTATATGATACAACTCTTAAGGCAGGAATATTTGCAACCCTACCATCTGTTAATGTTAATAATCTTGAACTAAAACTACTATTAAATCCTCTAACAGATATAGAATAACTATCCATACCAGATGCTGTATAATCTACACCTTTTAATCCCTTTAAATATGAACCTAGGTTGGTACTTGACTCAACTTCAATTCTTTCTGAAGAAATTAATTCTTTTGTTGCTACTGAATTTGTGATTTTATCTTTGATTGCTTTTGTGTTACCAACTATTTCAGTTGCTTTTACTTTGATATTTGTAGGTGATAGGGGAATATCTAAATCAAATATTTCATTATTATTAAGAATAATTTCTTTTGAAAACTGTTTGTACCCTAAATATTTAACAACTATAGTGTAGGTTTGATTTTGAGGTACATTTATTATTATATATTGACCATCTACACTAGAACTTCCACCAAATGATGTATCTTCTAGATAAACATTAGCCCCCACTAAAGGAGTTCCATTGTTTTCATCATATACCTTACCTTTTATAGCGGTAGCTAAACTTAAGCTCAAAAGACAAAGAAGTATTAAAATATTTTTTATCATATATAATTATATATTATTAAAAGAGCGCAGTGAATTTAATACAAATTATTCAATAATAAAAAAAAATCCCTGATTTCTCATAAAAGAAAAATCAGGGATTTTAAGTATTTAGGCTAAAAGCCTGAGCTGTTATTTAACAAGCATTACTTTTTGTGAAGCAAGACCGTTAGCTGTTTCAGCTTTAACTACATACATACCACTTGAGAAGTTAGCTGCATCCCATGTAATATTATAGTTTCCAGCATCCATAGTATTATTTACTAAAGTTTCTACAACTTGACCCATTACATTATATACATTCATTGTAACATGACCTGCATTACCAACAGAAAGCTCAAAGCTTGTAGTTGGGTTAAATGGATTTGGATAAGCAGAACCTAGAGAAATAACCTCTGGATTAACTACGTCTAAGTAGTCATTGCTATTAGCAGCTAAAGTTTCAACAATTTCAAAATTACCAATTGCTGTAAATAGCTCTTTACCTTCAGGAGCAACAACCATAAGAGTTGTTGTATTTCCTTCAGTATTATAATCAGCTATAAATGCATTATCAGTTAATTCAATTGCAAAGTCTTCNCTGTGATTTAATGTCATTTGAATTGCTCCTACATAACCATTAGACTCAATACTTACAGAATTCTCATTATTAAAAATTTGAATTTCTGTAGCATCAATTCCTCTGTTACCNAGNATNGCTTGNACNATANCAACNACNTCAAGAATATTAANNANNCCATCNNNANTNATATCAGCATTACATACTTGGTTNTCANTTAAGTNTTCAAGACCTAANATAGCTTGAACTAAGTTAACAACATCAAGAATGTTNACNACATCATCAAGTGTTACATCACCNTTTGCAGCACATTCATCAATTTCATCAAAATCNATATATACTTCTCTTACCTGNAATTCAGGNANACATANNGGATC
>NHBL01000050.1:0-613 GCA_002167465.1 bacterium TMED6 | reverse complement strand
CATCACCNGTTTGACNATATTGTAGNGCATTCCATGTNAAGAANCCACCCCATTGTNTAAACTGAAGNATCNANTANATAGAANTTTCTTCCNGCACTATCACCNNAAACGCAATCNGCAACCCATGCATCAGCAGCTACACTACAAAGTGAAGCAGCATCATAAGTTANCATTANAAGACCATAACAGTCCCATNNNGCGTTNGTNAAGAAGTAACCNTCTNNACATTCAGAAGCATCTGAAGCAGGGTAAAAATCATGTGTATCAATGTTATAGCAAATAGTTGTTGCTTCAACAGCTTGTTGAGCAAGAGCAGTTAAGCCTGCACATGTTTCTTGATCAAAACCAAGACTCATGCATGCACCCATAAATGCACCTGAAGGATCGCCACCTAAAGCAAAACATCCATCAACTACATCTGGCATACCATTTCCATCAGCATCACCTTGTAAACCTGATGAACAAGCACTAGCAACACCACCGCCTAAAGCGGCACCTACTGTAGCAGCATCACCAAGAACATCTTGGTTGAAACCACAATCAACATTCATTGCTGTTGTACCAAAGTAAGGCACACCAAAAACTCTGTCTAAAGCTTCATTTTCAGCTGAAC
>NHBL01000049.1 GCA_002167465.1 bacterium TMED6 | reverse complement strand
ATTTTTTCCTGATAGTGAAATCAACAAAGATAAGCAGGTAATTCATGTTATATCTCAGGCATTTAATTACAATGTTCATTATCCTGGTCCTGATGGTAAATTTGGACCAAGACACAGACATTTAGTAAATGATGGTGAGGGAGAATACATAGGCTTAGATTGGAATCATCCAGATAGTAAAGATGATATTGTCTTGCTTGATGAATTAATTTTAGAGGTTGATAAACCTGTACTTATTTATTTAACATCAAAAGATGTAATTCATAGTCTATTTTTACCAGAGTTTAGAGTTAAACAGGATGCTATTCCTGGACAAAAAGTCGCAATATTTTTTACTCCTGAAAAAACAACAAAAGATTTTTTTGAAGAGTTAAATTCAAATGAAAAATTTGTTTTATGGGATTGGATAGCGGACCCTGAAAATTATGATTATGATTTTTTAGATTTTAATAATGATGGCACAGCTGAAAATTTTTCTGGACAAAGAGGTGAAATGTTTGTTGATAAATATGGTAGAGATACATTTCAGCTTGGTTGTGCTCAATTGTGTGGAAGCGGACATTCAGCAATGGCTAAAGGAGATATGTTTATTGTATCAACGGAAGATTATCAAAAATGGTACTTTGGTCAAATGTGGGCTAAAAATAGTATAATTGTCGAAGACGATGAATGGGGAGATGATGATTGGTAAATAGCAATCTATTTGGTATAATATTTAAATGCATAAAATTTTAACTATAGATTATCAATCTCAGGACTTTGGTTCTAACTTTACTACTTCTTTAAAAAATACCGGCTTTGCAGTTATTAAAAATCACCCTATTTCTAGTCAATTAATCAATAAAATATATGATGAATGGGAAACATTTTTTAATTCCAAAGCAAAATATAATTATTTATTTGACCCAATAAAGCAGGATGGTTATTTCCCTTATTTATCTGAGAATGCTAAAGGGCGTGAAATTAAAGATTTGAAAGAATTTTATCATATCTATAATTGGGGTCGTTATCCATCAGAAATATCAGATAATACTAATAATTTAATTAGTGCATTTAAAAATATGGCAAGCAAATTATTATCTGATATCCATCAATACTCACCAAATTCAATTCAAGATTCATATTCAATGCCTTTAAATGAAATGATTACAAGTAGTAATCAAAATTTATTAAGAATTATTCATTACCCCCCTTTACAAGGAGAAGAAAATCCAGAAGCAATTAGGGCGGGTGCACATGAAGATATTAACCTAATAACATTATTAGTTGCTGGTTCGGAAGCTGGTTTGCAAGTATTAAGCAAAGAGGGCGATTGGGTAGATGTTTCTACTAGCCCAGAATATATTGTAGTTAATATTGGAGATATGCTTCAAGAGTGTTCTGGAGGATATTATCCTTCTACTACTCATAGAGTTATTAATCCATCAAATAATAATACAGCAAGATATTCAATGCCTTTCTTTGTTCATGCCAGAGATGAGGTCAAACTCTCAGAAAAACATACTGCAAAATCCTACTTAGAAGAAAGACTGAAAGAAATAGGTCTTAAATAATCTTTGTCATTTGGCTTGAAAAAGCTGATAGAATCACAGCTGCTAAAACATCGTATATCGGCTTCATATGTGGAAAAATAAAATTCCATAATATTACTAAAATTAGCCACATAATATAAATTATATATTTTTTTTGCATTATTAAATTTAATCACTTTTAAAATAAAATAGTTAATACCTTTAAAAACAAAAAACCCCAACATTTCTGATGGGGTTTTAAGTGGTCGGAGACGGAATCGAACCGCCGACACGAGGATTTTCAGTCCTCTGCTCTACCAACTGAGCTATCCGACCAAACNAAATTTNNTTGATTTTTCAGTCAAAATCGGACTAAAAAATACAAATAATACACAATTGAAAAAAATAGTTTATTTAGANTCGACGAGATTAAAATTAATAATATATCATCAAAATATTTATTAATTTAAANTATAGCATAATAACTCTAAATTATAGCAGATTTATTTAATAGAAAATCATTTTTATGGAAATAATTTTAGCGACACATAATTTAGATAAATGCAAAGAGTTACAAGAGTCATTAAGTGATTCAGAAATTAAAATTTTAACTCTTAAAGATTTTCCTGACATAAGTGAAATAATTGAGGATGGTTTATCTTTAGAAGAAAATGCATTTATTAAATCAAGAACTGTTTTTAATATTACAAAAATACCTACAATATCTGATGATACCGGTTTATTTGTAGACGCTTTAAATGGAGCTCCTGGCATTTATTCTGCTAGATATGCTGGTGAAAAATGNTCATATACTGATAATGTAAATAAACTACTTTTTGATATGAAAAATATTGATGAAAAATTAAGAACAGCGTCATTTAAAACANTTGTTACATTTGTCAGTCAAGATTTGGAACTTGTTGCCGAGGGTAGCGTAAAAGGAATTATAACTAGAAAAACANANGGNAATAAAGGCTTTGGATACGATCCAATATTTTATGTTTTAAATGGAAATAAAACTTTTGCGGAAATGAATGTAAATGAAAAACAAAGATGTTCACATAGAGGCAATGCAATTGCAAACCTTAAAAAATTATTTAAAGAACATAACATTTTATAAAAGGTATACTCTACTATTTATATTTTCAATGGTATCTAATTTTAAATCGTTTATCCCTTTTTTAGTATTTAATTTGATTATTTCTCAAACAACAAATTATTTTTCCACAGAATATAGTATTAAATCATATTTTAATTTAATGCCTGAAATTTCAAGNCCATTTGATAGTAAAGATTTTTATTATGCNAATCTNAATTTTTCGTACGCTGATAACAGTGTAGGTATTGAGCATTCATATAGAAGAAACAAGAAAATAAAATCAATTAAAAAATTAAAAAAATTCAAATATGATATTGAAGGAGGTTTAAATAAAAACACTTATATAATTTATAATCTACATCATGACGAAAATATTACAATACCCGTTGTGGTTGATTTAAATTGGTATTATGATGTTGCAATTGAGCAAAATCAAAGATTGAAATTAGAACAAAAAATAACCAAAAATTTTACTTCTAGAAACAATAGAAGAAATATCCCTGATGCAGCTTTAAGATTAATAAATCAAGATGTTGCCGGCACAAATGTAGCATTAAATATTAGAGGGGATATAAGTGTAAATGGTGAAGTTATTTTTGAAAATAAAGATTTAATTGCACTGAATTCGAATGAGAATAAATCTTTTGATATTGACATTGAGCAAACACAAAGATTTGATTTAGAAGGAAAGATCGGTGAAAAATTAACATTAAATGCAACCCAAGATTCAGAAGCAGATTTTAATTTTGAAAATGATTTAACAATTAAATGGGAAGGTGATAAGAATGATATTTTACAGCTTGCAGAAGCAGGTAATATAAATTTAAGCCTACCATCAACACAATTTGTAAGCGTAGGTAGTGGTAAAAGTGAAGGTTTATTTGGTTTAAAAACTGTTCATCAATTTGGACCATTAGAAATTCAATCTATTATGTCGCGTGAACAAGTTAAAAAATCTGCAAAATCATTTTCTGGAGGACAAACATCAGAATTTAATTATTCAAATGATTATAACTTCATTAAGGATAAATATTTTTTTATTGAACAAAAATTTAAAAGCCAATATTATCCCCTTAAAGTTAATAATGGCAATCTAGTTCATTCATATAATCCTAATGGAATTATTTATGATTATGAAATTTATAAAAAATCAATTACTTCAAATGATGATGGTGTTTTNGATATTGTTTATGGAACAGCTTTTATAAATCCCCAAGATTCATCTTCTACACAAATTTCAGGAAATTGGAAGAAATTAATTGAAGGTCAAGATTATGAGATTGATAGATTACTAGGGTATGTAAGNTTAAATACTATTAGTAGTCAAGAAGCTGTAGCAATATCATATGATTACGGTGATTATGATTATNCATCAGGAACTTTCACAAAAGATTCATTATTAAAAAATGGAACTGACCTTATATTAATCTACGATTTGTGTAAAGATCCAAATTATGATGGTACAGATGATATTTGTGATACTGATCTAGATGGTATAATAAATGAAGAGGGCGATGATTATGATGAGTTAAATGATAATCCTGGTTTTCAGCCTCAAGAACCTAAACCGATTACTATGAAATTAATAAAGCTTGATAGCCCAACAACTCCTAATTATGATACTTGGCCTTTAATGTTTAAAAATGTTTATTCTTTAGGTAGTTCAATTTCAGATTTAAATTCTTTAGAATTAGATATTATTTATAATAATGCAGGGTTAGAAGANACACACAGTCAAGTAAATAATTTTCAATCATTTTTAACAATTTTTGGCTTAGATACTCGNAGTTCAAATGGNGATGAATTAATTGACCCAACAAATGAGTTTTATTTAGGTGANGGAAAAGTAGATAATAATACTGTATTAATTAATCCAGTTTATGGAGAATTATTTTTACCCAGNCATTTACCATTTGCTTATGATAATAATGCAAGATTTGATTATGAGGTAGCNTGTGATATAGGATCAGAATTTCCAATTTATATNACTCCNCAAGANTGTAATGATATTGGAGGTAATATAGTTGATGAAATTTTCAACTACTCTGATTTTACAAATTCAAATATTTATTGGGGAATTAACAGTCCTGATTTAGAATATTATCTTGATACANANCTTGANGATCAAGATAANGATTTTTCAAATACAGATTCTGGTCCAGCAATGTATTATTCAGTAGATAATCAGGAAATTATCAGTGAACATGAATTTATGATTAAATATAAACATTCATCTGGAAATTCAACTATTGACTTAGGTGGATTTATGATTGTTGAAGGAAGTGAAACTGTTACNTTAAATGGAAATATTTTATCTAGAGGNATTGATTATACAATTGATTATTTTACTGGAAATGTTAATTTTATAAATTCTGATGCTATGTTACCNGGAGCAAATATTAATATCACATATGAGGAAAATGAGTTGATTTCAGTNGATCAAAAGTTATTATTTGGTTCTCATATGAAATATGGATTTGATTCTCAAAATTTTATTAGTGGNGGTTTATTTTTTTATGATCAATCTATAATGGATGAAAATGTTGAAATTGGTTATGAACCCATGAGAAATTTTATTTGGAATATAAATGGTAGATTTGAAAAAGAATTAGAAAAGATGACGGAAGTAATTAATGGAATTCCATTTATTGATGCATCAGCTCCTTCAAGTATTAGTCTCGAAGGGGAATTTGCAGAAGTATATCCTGATCCGAACCCACTTGGTCAAGGTTTTTTAGACGATTTTGAAGCATCTAAAAGGTCTGTTTCATTAAATTTGAGCGCACGTAATTGGAAAAGTTCCTCAGCTCCATATGATNCTTTAGGAATAATTAAATCTATATTAAATAAAGAAGATATGATTTGGTATAACCCGTATAATGAAATACCAACAACAGAGATATGGCCTACGCAAGAAACNTCAAGTCAAGCAGGAAATGCATATACAAAAACATTATGGCTAAGGCCACTATTTCAAAATTTAGATTCTAATCTAGAATTATGGAATGGTATTACTACTTCANTTTATACGAGTGATTATGATTTAAGTAGAAAAAAATATTTAGAAATATGGGTAAATGCAGATAATTTTAATGAAGATGAAGTTTTATTACATATNGATTTAGGCCATNTTTCAGAAGATNTTAANGAAGATAATTATNTNAATACGGAAGATTTAGANGTNTATGGAAATGGTTGGGGTGATAATAATTTAACTGATGAAGAGGATGTGGGGTTAGANTTGTGCCCAGATTTATATGAAAATGGAAATGGTGGATGTAATTGTAGATATAGAGATGATACATATTCAATAATCCAAGAAGAATGTAGTTCAATATACGAGAATCCAGATTCAGATTTTGATCCAAATGGAGATAATTGGTGTTACAACACAAGTGATTGTTCAGATATTGCATATTATAAACAATATAATGGAACAGAAGGTAATGCAGATTTAGGTAGATATCCAGATACCGAAGATTTAGATAAAGATTATAATTTAGATATAAGAAATGATTATTTTACAACTTCGATAGATCCAGCAAGTGATTCTTATGATGAATATATTGCCTCTACTAATTGGAAGTTATTCAGAGTTTTATTAAANGATTTTNAGCCTAGNGGAGATTCNACAGCNACATGGAATGATATAAGGCACATACGTTTATGGTTAGATGCTAAAAATGAATTTGATANNGANGATGAATCAAATCTTAAAGCAATTAAAATTGCAAAACTTGAAATAGTAGGAAATGAGTGGTTAGAATTAGGCAGTATTCCAATAAACCAAATTCCTTCCGTTGAAGATGATGAATTTGATGAGGAGCCTTATTTTGCAGTATCTGTTTTAAATACCCATGATAATCCTAATGAATATGATCCACCAAATAGTAGCGTTCAGGGAGAGGTTGATCAAGTTAGTGGAATAAGAATGAAAGAACAATCNCTAGTGTTATCATTTGAAGAATTAAATAATAATCTTGGAGGGGTTGAATCAAATGAAGCTATAGCAATTAAAAAAAGTTTTTCAGCTTTACCAATGGATAAAAAGAATAGTTTTTTTGCTTATAGTAATTTGAATATGTATGTTTATGGTNAACAAGANACTATCTCNGGTGGATTATGGCAGGATTTTGATTCAAATGTAGAATTATTATTTAGATTTGGAAAAGATGACCAGTACTATGAAATTAGACAGCCAATTTATAAAAAATGGGATGAAAAAAATCATATTGATGTTAATATTGATCAACTTACAAAATATAAATTACAAATTTCTTTAGAACAATTTGACGACACAGGATTAGATGGATGTTATAGCAATATTGAAGATGGTTATGGATCATGTTTAGATACATTATCTTTTGCATATATTTGTGAAAGTGAACAAGATATTGGAATTAATATTAATCAAGATAGATGTAGTCAATATTTATCATTGCCCGAAAATTCNCCTTTTAGATTTTCCTTTGACCCAAATGAGGATGGCCCTATTAATACTATCATTCCTGAACCCATAAANGGTAATGATTTTAATTATGANAATATAACAGAACTTAATGGACAATATGATTGTTTAGAGCCAAATTGTGATATTTCATTAGATAATTATATTGGTGAAAATTTTACTGATTTAAATGAAAACAATTTTTTTGATCCACCTCCGGCATTTTATGACCCTAATCATGNTGTTTGGGTCTGGAATGAAAACATACAAAATGTATGTAATTATTGTAATGAATTACGAATTAAGGGTACCCCTTCAATAAATAATATTGAATTTATTATGGTTAGTGTACTGAATAATACTGATCAAACAGTTTATGGAAATGTATGGCTTGACGAATTACGTATGACAGGNGTAAAAAAAGAAAAAGGTCAAGCATTTAGATTAAAGGGATCTATTGCTTTCTCTGATTTATTAAATATTAATTCNTCTTACGAACAAAAAGATGCTGANTTTCATTTGCTTCAAGAAAGANTAGGGACTGGNGATAATCAAAGGTCAGTTTCATTATCTGGNAAGTTATCATCTGGAAAATTTTTACCTAAAAAATGGGGAATAAAAATTCCTCTAAATTTTAATTATACCTATGATATGGCTGCTCCAAAGTTTTATCCTGGAAGTGATATTTTGTCAGGGGGCATAGATGATGCACCTGATGAAATTAAAACTATTAATAAGAAAACATCTATTTCAACATCATTCGATAAAAATAGTAAAAGTGATAACGCAATTTTAAAATATACAGTTGATAAGATTAANTTAAANTTTTCTTTTATNGACCGNTTTAAATCAACACCAACTNTAGAAAGTGAAATAGCTAATGATATTTCAATATCTAGTAGTTATGATTATAATTTTTCAGATAGTAATTTTATACAACCATTTAATACATTAAAGTTTTTACCAATTATAGGAAATCAACTTTCAGAAATGAGAATATANTGGTCTCCTGAAAGTTTTTCTACATCAATTAGTTTATCTGAACATAATCAAATCAGTACTCAAAGAACAGGTTCTATTACGCCTACATATTCTTTAAACTTNGATAGANAATATAAAATTAATTATCGNATGACAAAAAATNTNAAACTTTCNTNTCAAANAGATTTAGATAGTAATTATGATGATATATTTATTACTGATGGTGAAAATTTAAATTCAAATATTCCAAAAGTAATATCAGATTTTTTTACGGATAAGGATGAAAATTTTGGTTTAATTAAAAATAAATCAGAAGGATTTAATATAAACTTTGTTCCTGATTATATGAAATGGCTTAATCCTAATCTTAAATATTCTTCATCTTATTCTTGGGTTTTATCNAANGATCAAATTTCATCTAATGTTGGNTCAACAGGAAGNTTATTAAGTTCAGTTGGTTTTTCATTAACTGATTTAGTTGAATCATACTATAAACCAGAAAAGTCTAAATCAAAAAATAGAAGGAGAGGTAGAAATTCAGATCCTGAACCAGAAAAAGAAGATATGGAAATAAATAATCCAATTATTAAATCTATTTTTGTATGGGCACATTCTTTTTCAGAAAAATTTTCTAAAATTAATATAAATCATACTTATAAGGTTAGTAACTCTCATGGTAATATTTTAGTTGATGAAGAGCCCAATNTGTATTATCGTTTTGGTCTTTCAACTAGNCCTCATAATGGTTCTACTTTTTATAATGATAGTAGTGGTTCCGTAAATTCATACTANAATCAATACACAAATGATTTTAAAATTAGTACAAATATTAGTTTAACAAAAAAAATTCAAGCAAGTATTGATTTTCGTGANAATAGAGTATTAACATTACAATCTTCATCTGACCCAACAGAAAATATATCAAATACTTATTTTCCAATTGGAATTAGAGGTAACGAAGGGTTTCCTATATTTAACTGGAATATTAATTGGAGTGGAGTAGAAAAAATATTTTTTCTAGATAAAATATTTAGAACAATCAGTTTACAACATACTTTTAATGGNGATTACAATGCTAGTTATAAAGATAATGAATTGTTAACTTGGGGATATAGNAGAAATTTTTCTCCATTTATCGGTTTTACTGCTAAAACTAACCATAAAAATCCATATACTTTCAGATTAAATTATATTAGAACATTATACATAACAAATAGTGGAACTTCTACAGAGCAAAAACATACTAATCAACTAAATGGTCGTATTGATTTTAATCGAACAGGAGGTATGACAATACCAATTTTCTTTTTTAGAGATTTTAATATTGAAAATGATATCAATTTTGGTGTTGATATTATATATGATAATTCTGAAACATTAATGACATCAGTTATAATTAATGATAAGGATGATTTTAATCAACAAGATTTATCAAAAACTTGGTCTATAAAGCCTAGAATTAGTTATAGTTTTACTAATTATGTAACAGGTGATATTTATTTTAATTATATTTATACTGAGAACAAAACAACCGGCAGTACAGAAGAGCGTGATCTTGGATTTAATGTAAGGATTAAAATTAAAGGATGAGAAGTATATTTTTTATATTTTTTATTAATTTCTTATTATCAAATAATTTAGATTTTGATGGTAATAATGCATTTAATTATTTAAAAGCTCAATGTGAAATAGGTCCAAGGCATCCTGGTAGTGAAGGTCATGCAAAATTAATTAAATATCTTAAAAGTCATTTTACATCAATTTCTGATACTATTGAAGTATACAATGATACTATAAACCATCCAGTATCAAATAAAAAAATTGAAATAACAAACTTATTAATTCGTCATAATATAAAAGCAAATGAAAGATATTTATTTATGGCACATTTTGATACAAGGGATAGGGCAGATAAAGATAAGGATCCTAATAATATTAATAATCCAATAATTGGTGCAAATGATGGAGCTAGCGGAGTTGCGTTATTAATGGAAATTTCAAATTATTTAAATAAAAATCCTTTAGGTAAAATTGGTATTGATATTTTGCTAGTCGATGCTGAAGATATGGGAAGGTCTGGATATAAGGATGAATGGGGTCTAGGAACACAATCATTTGTTAAAACTTATACCGGTGCTTTACCTAAATATGCTATTTGTGTAGATATGATAGCTGATAAAAATCCAATTTTTAAAATTGAAGGGTTTTCATATCAATATGCAAAAGATTTAGTTTATGAAATTTGGGGTATAGCAAAAGATTTAGGCTACAAAGAGTTTGTATGGCAATTAACTGGAGCAATTTATGATGATCATTATTATTATTATCAAGGCACTAAGGTTCCATCAATAGATATTATTGATTTTGATTATGAACATTGGCATACAATTGATGATACTGTTGAAAATTGTTCTCCAAAAGGCTTGTATATTGTAGGAAATGTATTATTAGAATTTATATATAGAAAAGATAAACGATGAAAAATATTTCTCAAAAATCTTGGTTTAGCTTATCTATTAATTATAATGATATAAAAAATATAGACACTCTCTACACAATGTTTTATAATTACACTTCTGGAATAACAGAAGAAAAAAATAGAATTATTTTTTATTTTGAATCTATAAATAGATCTATAGTAAATAATATTTTAAATAATGAATTAAAAGATTATAGATTTAATTTTGAGGACATACATTATCAAAATTGGCATACTAATTTTGAAAAAAATTTTAAGCCAATTACGATCAATGATAATTTAATGATAGTACCTAATTGGTATAAAAATATGGATAAAGATAATACAGACTATATAAAAATTATACCAGGTATGGCATTTGGAACAGGTCATCATGAAACTACTCAATTAATAATAGAAAGTTTAATTAAAAATTTAAATTTAAATGATAGAGTTTTAGATTTAGGTTCAGGAAGTGGTATCCTAAGTATAGCTGCCTTAAAATTTGGAGCAGCCAAAATAATGGCTGTTGAATATGATGANGATTGTAAAGATAATTTTTATGAAAATATGGAATTAAATAATATTGAAGATAATTTTACTCTATTAATTGATGACGTATTATCCTNTGAAGATTATAATTATGATTTAATTATTGCAAATATTAATAAAAACATAATAAAAGATTTATTACCTCAAATGAAAAAACATATAAAAGATAAAGTTAAAATTATATTATCAGGTTTATTATTTGAAGATAAAAAAGATATAATGAATATTATTTCAGATTTAGAATTTAATGTATTAAATCAAACACAAAAGGGAGAATGGATTTGTATTGTTTTAGATTAAATACATTATNTTTAATTGGGTTTATTTTAATTTCATGTGAAAGTGATAATANTATTGATAACGAAGAATTTNATAGTGATTTTTATTACAATAATGTTGCNGCCTTTNATAACCATTATGANGGAGAATTTAATAGATTATCAGTATATCTTGAATTCTTAGACGAAATAGAAAATATAGTTTCTATATCTGGCTACATAGAAGAAGATGGAAATCAAATATATGAATTTAATCTTAATAAATTGAATATTAATCCTANNGTTTNTACCTTTGAAGGGAATTTATTAGATTCCTATAATAANCCNATATTNTCTGATAATACTTTTTTATATAATATGGTCATAAGTATTGATTTTATTGANAATAGTATTTATCAATTTTCATCTGATTTGACAACACCAATTTCACCTGAAATAATTAATTATAATNTTCCTAATTCATTTGTATTGGATTCATTTAATTGGAAAATATTAACTATTGATTTAGATATAAAAGACTTAAATGGATTTAGTAATATTAATTCAGTGAAATATGAAATCAAAACTACTTTGTTAAATGCATGTGAAAATGAGTGNATTATTGATGATAATTGTAATCAAGATATTATAGGTGAAGATTATGTTTCAGATGACACGTGGGTATTAGATTACAANGAGTCTATTAATGATACTACTTTCTCTTTTTTAAAAGAAATTTTAATAAGACCCATTGATGGTTCAGCATTATACGATGATGAAGGAAATATTATTTTTTCTGAAACAGATTGCGGAAGAACAGGTATTGTAGAATTTAAATTAATTGTAACNGATAAAGATGGTATGAATGATATGATTGAAGGTATTTTGATGGAGATTATAAAATGATTTTCAAAAATATATTATTTTTACTATTAATTAATTTATTTTTTTGTAATACAAGTTTAGAATTTAATCTATCAAATATTGAAAATAAATATTACAATATAAATGATTCAATTTTTTCAAATGATATAAATAGTAATGCTATTTATGAAATAATTAATGATAAAATAGATAATCAAGATACTCTATGGCTTAGAACAGGAGCTGGTTTATCATTTGTCGATTTTTCTAATTTTAATTTTCCAGAATTTAAATCAATAAATAATGAAAATTTACCTCAAGGAGGCTCTCCATCAATAATCGTTAAAAATGATTTTATNGCAATTTCTGGNGCAACTTCAATATATCAAAATAGTAGATATAGACCNATGGGTACCGGNATTGCATGGTCATCTGATAAAGGGCATAATTGGGATTTTATTAATCAATCTATAGATGATATTGA
This sequence comes from bacterium TMED6, assembly GCA_002167465.1. Taxonomy (GTDB): domain Bacteria; phylum Fidelibacterota; class Marinisomatia; order SCGC-AAA003-L08; family D37C17; genus TMED6. The sequence continues at coordinate 22,120 of NHBL01000049.1, read as the reverse complement.
CACATCTTATATTTTTACTTCATGGGGAAATCANGATAGNATACGTTTTAAAGCAATNACAACCACAATATACAATGTTTCATATGATATTGAAGTACATAATGAATATATTTATGCTACAAGTTTTGCAGGNGGTTTAAGAAGGTTTAATTATACTAATTTAAANCCTGAATGGGANCTTATNCCGCTACCAACAGATTCTCAATCAAATTTACTTTGCAATCAAATTGATATAGAANAATATGAATATGACCCTGTTGACCCACCAATTGGTAANGATAATCATAAGGCATTTTCTATATTTATTGAAAATGATTACATATGGGTTGGAACAGGAGATGGAATTAATAAAGGATTTATAAANCCCGAAACAAATTGTATTGATTGGATACATTATAATGAAGATGATGGCATGGAAGATCGATGGATAATTGGAATTCGAAGTCAAGAAAAGTTNGATTTTAATAGGTTGTGGACAATTAGTTGGAATCCNACACTGAATAAAGCTATACCACACACATTAAATTATACAGATAATGGTGGANTATCNTGGAGTTTTACGAGATTCTTTGAGACNATTGGTGCNATAGTATATGATTTGAATTTTGATAATGATAATGTATANGCNTCTACAGANAAGGGATTATATTATTCTGATGGTAATAATTTAGATTTATGGGTTCCTTTTGAAGTTGACGACATAAGTCAAACTAAAATGACAGATGTAGTTTATACCTCAAATATTAATGTAATTGATAACCAACAAGTTTTGAGTGCTGGAACNCCAGATGGATTATTTTATAGTTTTGATGATGGATTTACATGGGAAATGTATCGTGCATGGAATAGAACTCAAGATTCAGAAAATGATAATAAAAGNTTATCAGCTTATCCAAATCCATTTTATATNGATGAAGGATANGGNCAGGTAAGAATAGTATATTTTAATTCTTCNANTGATAATGGAAGATTAGATATTTATGATTTTAGTATGAATCACATTAAAACTCTTAAGCAACCTAATAATATTGGAAATGAATCAGAATTTGTTTGGGATGGAAAAGATAANTTTTTTGATGATGTATCAAATGGNGTCTATCTTTGTCGTTTGACNTTAGGTAACAAATATTATTGGACAAAATTAATGGTTGTTCATTCATGANAAACTTATTTTTTATTTTAATAANAATTGGNGTAATTCAATCTTCACCAGGNGCAAGTTATGAATATGGTTATAGCGCAAGATCTGTNTCACTTTCTTCAGCATTGGTAGCTGATACATATAATACTATGCAGTCTTTTTCAAACCCTTCTGTTTTAAATCAGTGTAAAGGACAAAATTATGGATTATCATATTTTATNATGTCNCTTGACAGGTCATTACAAACTTTTTATTATTCAAGAAAATTAGCAGGAAATGCTGGTATATCTGCAGCAGTATTACGAAGCTCTANTGGAAATTTTATGGGTAAAGATTCATTTAATAANCCCACAAATGAACTTTCAAATNCAGATTATTATGGTTTATTATCNTTNGGAGTTGGANCAAAATCTGGAAGTGGNATAGGAATTAGTATGAAAATTCANTATTCAAATTTATATGTAAATGAATTACATNTTGATAAATATACNGGNAGTTCAATAACAGTAGATTTTGGTGGNNTAATGAAAGTNAACCCAAAATTAAGAATTGGTTTTAAAATACAGAATTTTATTAATCCAAANATTAATTGGGATATTGATAGAGGNGATGGATTNTCTAATACTTATGATGAATCTTACCCTCTTATNATTTCATTTGGTTCTAAAATAAAAGCATGGACNCCTTCAAATATTTATATNCAANAAGATATNNATATGGTTGATATCAATAAATCTCCTTATCAGGAAAATACTAAACTAGGTTATGAACATATNATTTTAGAAGATTTTTTACTTAGATGTGGTTTTNAATCAAATAAAAATTATAATTTTGGGTTTGGATATAAATTTAATTTTAATCAATTTCTTGTTGCAATAGATTATGCAATTGACCTTGGTTCAAAAAATGAAGGTATCAGTCATTTATTTACATGGAGTACTAGNTTATAATGAATAAATNTTTTTTCACTATATTAATTAACTCAATATTTTGTTTTGGTATTGAATCTATTTCTATTCCTCACAACGCGTTAGAGCTTGCTAGTTCAAATTCAGGAATTGCAAATTCAAAAAATATTGGATTTAATTTTGCTAATATAAGTAATGTTAAGAATGCATTTAATATTTCTTCAATTTCATGGTATCAAGATGTAAAAGGTGGTAATATGGAGTATAAATGGGGTAAAAATAATAACCATTATTTAAATTTATTTAATTTATCTGCTGAAGATATTGACTTACGCTATTTAACTCCATCTGAAGAACCAAATGATGTGTTTAATATTCATCATATATCAATAGCATATGGCTATGGTAAAATAATTGATAATAAGATAAGCTTAGGTTTAAAAACAAGCATCATATATAATCAATTATATACAGATGAATCTATAGGTTATAATTTAGATTTGGGCATGTCATATAATTATAATAGTTTGCTTTCATTAGGTCTTGCTATTAATCAAATAGGTTTTGAAAAAATTAATAATTCAAATGTTAATTATCCTATTCAAATTGGAGCTGGATTATCATTAAATATTAAGAGTCTAAATACTAGTATTTATAATGACATAATATATAATGAAGCGTTATCTAAAAAATTTGAATGGAATTTTAGTTCAAGTACAAAAGTATCTTATTTAAATATAATTACCGGTTATAATTATTCTAATACTAAGAGTCAATTTTCTTGTGGTCTTTCTCTTGAATATAGAAATTTTGAATTTAATTATGGGATTGCTTTTCATGAAGCATTAGGTATGCCAATAATTGTTTCATTAAAGTATCATATTTAATAGATATTATTGTTATATTTAGCTGTTGATTTTATTCAAATTTCTCAGGAGCAAATATGTACAATTTATTTTTAGCAATAATTTTATTTTCTTATTCAATTTCAGAAACTTATAGTTGGGAAGATGGTGGAACAATTTTAGGTTCTTATGGTAATCTTTCTGATGTAGAAAATGTAGGCGAAACAGATGGTATTGTACCATTTGATGGTGATTACATGTTAACTGTTTCTGAATCTCCGATTGATGGTACACCGCAAGCGTTTATAGCTTGGGTAACAGATATTTCAGAAGGAGATCAAATCACAGCATGCTTTTACGGTTATGATACGACAGCAAATTCTGCACCATCAATGCGTGTTTGGGGTAGTTGGACGCAAAATAATGATATTAATGCCTATGCAGGGAGCGCTGATGGAAATGAAGATTATACCGCAGGAACAGGGTGGGATCAAGTATGTCATACTTTTTCTACTTCACAAGAGAATTGGGAATCTGGCGAAGCATTAGTTGTTCAAGCTCGATTATATAGTAGTTCATCTGGTCCTGACCCAACAAAATATTTTGTTGATTTAGTATCAGTTGAAACAAATTCAGCTACAGCAACTATACATTTTCCTGGAGCAATTGAAGGATTGATTGCAAATGCAGGTTCAGATCAAACTGTGGATGCAGGTTCATTAGTAACCTTAGATGGGTCTGCTAGTTTAAATACAGATGGAGACATCGCAGCTTATCTTTGGGAGCAGACTTCAGGCGTTGCAGTTAATTTAGATGATGAGGAAGCTACTACTACTACATTTACCGCTCCAAATGAATCAACTAATTTAGTTTTTGATTTAACTGTTTATGATGCCGATGGAAATGAATCAACTGATTCTATAACTATATCTGTTATTGCCTCTGTAGGAAATTTAACTATTTCTGAAATTCAAGGTGAACAAGATTCCTCACCTTACCAAGATCAATATGTTACAACATCAGGATATGTTATGGCAAAAAATGATAATGGTTTTTTTATTCAAGATGCAGCTGCTGCATGGAGTGGAATTTGGGTTGTAGATTTCGGTAATGCAAATACTAGTGTAGGTGATGAAATAGAGGTATCAGGACAAGTAAAAGAATATTATGATTTAACTGAACTAGATATATCAGATGGTAGTTCTACTATTTTATCAAGTAATAATATATTATTTGAACCAATCGTTATTACGTCAGCATCTGAACAGTATGAATCTGTACTTGTAACAGTATCTGGAATATGTGACGGATTACCAAACGAATATGGTGAATGGACTTTAAGTGGAACAACTATTGATGATTATTTATATGGNTCTGATTGGGGNNATTTTNNTCCNATNNTAGGNAATGAATATACCATTACAGGTCCATTAAATTATGCATATTCATTATTTAGNGTTAANCCTAGAGGTGATGAAGATATTCAANAAGGNATNCTTANTAATTCTGANTTAATTAATGATTTTTCAGTATTNAGTGCCTATCCTAATCCTTTTAACCCAGCGATTACGATTCAATTTTCTACAGAAATTACCCAAAATATTGAAGTATCTATTTATGATTTAATGGGTCAAAAAGTAGATGTTATTTATAATGATTTAGTTCAAACTAATACTTTAAAAAGTTTAGTCTGGGACGCATCTGATTTTAGTAGTGGAGATTATTTTGTTTCTTTAAAAACAGAAAGCTTTACTAAATCACATAAAATTACACTGATTAAATAGATATGATTATAAAAAAATATTTAATTAAGTTAGTTTTAGCTTCATTTATTTTTTCAGCAAATGCAGATCATCTAATTTTTAATAGAATCTGCATTACTCCTGATGAAGCTGAGATGATTGAAATTTATAATCCCCTGGGAGAATCAGTAGATTTATCAAATTATTATTTATCAGATAGTGATAAATATTATACCTGGATTAGTGGAGAATCAATCGGTAATTTTGATTTTTTAATTAAATTTCCAGAAGGCTCATCAATAGCATCAGGTGAATCATATACTATTACTACTCAGAGTAATTTAGATTTTTCTGATTATTATGATAATTTACCTGATATTAGTTTAGTAGATTCAGAATTAGATATTTTTGAATTTGGGCTCAATCCAAATTTGTCAGGCTCAGAAGAAATGCTAGTTTTATTTTATTGGGACGGTGTTTCCTCAATTGTACAAGATGTTGATTATTTTCTTTGGGGAGATTTTGATAAAGGTGTCTCTAAGACTATAGAAGAAGGTTATCCTTTCAATGATACTTTTTTAGAAAACCAAATGTTTATTAGGAATTATTCAACATCTGATTTTTATGATTCATTATATGTAAGATCAGATATTAATGAATATGAAGAGGTTCAATTTGATGGTAATGGTATTACAGGGCATGATGAAACTAGTGAGAATTTTAACTCTTCTTGGAATATTGAAGGGATTGAAAAAGTTATTTCTTTTCAAGACATTATAGATGGAGAATATGATTGCGCTGGAAATTCTCAAGATGGTTGTCCGTTAGGAAATTTAGATTGTCCAATTGTAAATCCCTCAGGAATGATTGTTGATTATTTTGATATTACTCAGTTTGGAGGTCCACATGCCTTAACTATAGAAGATGCAGATGGATATAGATTAGAGTTAACAATTTGGCCAGATAATTGGGATATTGCAAATGACCCAGATTATTCAAAATTATTAGAGGCACCATTTAATCGCTTTCTTGTTCAAGGATTAGGAAATGTGTTTGAATATAATGGGGAAAAACAAATTCTTGTATGTGATGTAGACGACTTTACAATTCTTCAAAGTTTTGATATGGAAGGAGATTTTGATGGTTCACAGTCTTTTAATGAGGCTATTATTAATCCCTCTCCTTTTGTTTTAGTCCCATCAGCATATGAAGTATTAGATTATTCCTATTCATTTCCATCTAACTCACGAGTCATTATTAGAGTATTTGATATATCTGGTAGATTTATAACTACATTAGTTGATAAATATTATGAATCATCTGGAACTGTTACCAGACAAGAGTCTTCCTCAGCATGGGATGGTACTAATCAAATGGGGCAAGTACAGCCACCTGGAACGTATTTAATGCATATGGAAGCAAGTAATTTTCAAACAGGAAAAACTTTTATTGATATTGCGCCTGTGGTGATAGGAGTTAAAAAATGAGATATTATATTCTAACCATATTAATTTCAATATCATTTACTCAAGTTTTTAGTACATATGATTATGTTGGTTCAAGAGCAACAGCGATGTCTGGAGCAACAACAACAGGAGCTGATATTGAATCAGCTATTTTTCATAATCCTGCACAGCTATCAGATTCAAAAGGAAAAAAAATTATAAGCGGATTTAGCCATTTATATGACTTAGAGTTCTTAACGTATACACATTTTGGACTTTCTTATGATAGTTATGCTATTAACTTTGAAAAAATGTCAACTGAATTTAATAATACTGATTTATCATCTGAGCTTGCCATAGGAATTTCAAAAGGAATGAATATCTATAAAGATCGACAATCTTTAATTCAAACTGGAATTAGATTCAATATTTTTAGTTATGATTTTGGACAAACTGCTGGAACTGCAGGTGATGGAAGTAATGGTATTGATATAGGAAGTGGAATTGCATCTGGTGTTGATATAGGGTTTCAAGGTGTTTTAAATAATAAATATTATGTGGGTTATTATTTACAAAATGTATTTAGATATATTGAGGATACAAATTTAGGTTCAAGTTTACCACAAACATTTAGTATCGGNTTATCATATAGACCATACGAAGATTTATTAACTAGTTTAGATATAAATCAACTTTCAGGCCATATCAATCAAGAAATACGTTTGGGTATCGAATATAAAATTATGGATTCATTTACTATTCGAACTGGTCTACAAAGTAACCCTAATAGATTTTCTGGAGGTTTTCAATATAGTCTTATAGATAACATTGATATTTCTTATAGTTTTTTAACACATCATGTTTTATCAACAACACACCAGTTTTCAATTTCTGTTAAATTTTAATTATGCATGTATATTTTTTATACTTATTTATTTTAAATATTTTATTTTCATTTAATATAAATAATGCTAAAGANACAGATTGGATAGATTTAGCTNATACGATTTCTGAAGATAAAATGATTTTAATTAAAAATTATATAGANATAAAAGGTGAAATTGAAACTATATATGATTTNATGGAAATTGATGGAATTGATATTTTAGATATTAATCNATTAAAGCCATTATTNTTAGTTGANCCTTTAAGTGGTAATTTATCTTTTTCAAGAAGNTCTTCATATAAATTAGAAAGATGGCTTTCTTCATCTGAAAATCAAGAAGGTCTATCTGAAAATTGGCTTGATCTTTATTTTAATCCAATGAATGTTAATAATATGAATTATGATGATTTAAGTTCATTACCTAATTTAAGNCCNATAGATGTAAGNGCAGTATTACTTCAGAAAGAAAAAGGTTATATAAATGGAACTTTTCAATTAAAAAATTCACCTGGCATAAGTTATTATGGATATAAAAATCTTATTGATTTTGTTGGTTTTGATGATATTAATTCATCCGCTAAAAATTATTTTCGTTTTTCAAGTATTATAAGAAACACCCCTTTGACTAGCACTCCTGATGATGATGCTAGCATTGTTCAGTTTTACAATCCAGAAATACCTCAAATTTTATCTAAATGGATTGTTTCAAATAAACATTTTTCATCAGGATATTTATACAANAGAAATGTGGGTGAAATATCAGAAAATAGCACTCAAAAATTTTATTTATCATTCAAAAAATTAAAACCAAAAAATATGCCCTTTAATCTTGAAGTAGACCGNCTTGTTTTGGGTAATTTTACTGCATCTTTNGGACAAGGAATTGTCTTTGAAAGTAGTGATTTCTTTAGTCCAAGAAAGACGGGATTTGGTTTTTCAAAACGTTTAAATGGTATTCATGCAGATGAAACTCGTAATAGNCAATATACTTTAAANGGTTTNGGATTNCANTTATCAAATNATGTTTTTAGAATTTCTATGTTTGGCTCTAGAGATAAAAGAGATGCAATTATTAATGAAGATGGAAGTTTTACTTCTTTAATAGTTATGCAACCAAGATTATCATGGGGATTAGGTTATAATGGAGATACTACAGTTTTTAACAAAATGACAAATTCTGTTGAAGAAATTACATTCGGTACAGATATACGTGTATCACCAATAATAGGAACAAATTTAGGATTTACATTTTATGAAAGTCTTTATGATAGGGTATTGGATCCTCAGATTAGAGAAACAATTGTTGGAGGTCCTGATCCAGATTATTCTGGAGATACATATTATTTAACTTATTTAACTAANTCTGCTGATCCTGAAATAGACGCGATGTACTCCAACTCATCCGATGCATCAGAATTATTGAGCTNNCTAGATGATTTTGTTAAATCTTCTAGAAAGGTAATGGGTTTAAATTTTTCTTCAGTGATAAAAAATATGTCAATTCAAGGAGAATATGGAGCGTTATTAAATAATTATAATATNAAAGATTTAAAAAAATCTCCTAAGGCATCTGTATTAAGTAGTTATTTTCAATTTGATAATTTTAATTTATTATTGTTATATAGAAATTATGATATACACTTTGATAACCCTTATCAAAGATCTTTTTCAAATTATCAACGTTATAAAACTTCTATACTTGAAGATTCATATTGGTTAGACGANCCAGCATATGCTTTTTTATATACAGCTAATCCTCAGCCACAAGCAGAAGAAGGTTTCTATATTAATTCTAGATATCAATTNCATAGAAATATAACAGGAATTTTACAATCAGACCATTGGACACGAAAGGCAGATGATGCTAAATATTTTAGAACNGTTGTTTCTATGCAGTGGAGACCAGTTTTTAAATACAGAGTGTATTTAAGNCAAAAATGGCAAGCCAGAGGAACTTTTGATATTTTTCANCCAAGCCCATATTNCTCAAGAGAAACAAGNATCAGAGTTAAGATGCTTTTATCAAACTATAATGAATTAGAATTTTTATATGCACGTGGATATACAACTTTTTCNCCTAGNCCAAGATTAACAGATGGTCCAAATGGGGAAGATATGGTTGTAGGAGACATAGGTTCACCAGATAAAACAATTGGAATATCATTAAAATATAATGTTAATGATAAGTTTAAAATAAGAACCGGTTCATTATATATAACTGGTTTTACATGGTATTTTGGTGATAATGATTTTAGGATTTTTGATAGTGATTTTGGAGCTTTTCATCATTGGGTATCATTTCATAACTTAGTAAATGAAAGATTGTCATTTAATTTTAAAGTCAGTTTTACATCTGACCATCCTATGACTAATATTACTGAAGCACAAACTGAACAAGGGAATTGGATTAATAATCCATGGGTTTCTAATAAACAATTTGATTATAAAATACAGGTAGATTATGCATTCTAAATTTTTAACACTATTAATATTTTTTAACATTATTTTTTCTCAAGCTTTATTAAATAGGGCGGTAGGTAATGATTTAATATTTGGCTCTCCGAGAGCATATGCAATGGGAATAACAAATAGCCTTAATGGTAAAAATTCATCTTTAACAAGATATAATCCTTCTCTACTTAAAAAAGCATTAGGAACAAAACCATCATTGATTGATTTTCAATTAAACCTTAATTCTGTTAGTGAGCGTCGCAGTATTTTAGTTAAGGATTATTTTGGAGACTTTTTAACTTATGCTGATTATGTAAATAATACTAATATGTATAATTATTTACAAGGTGGGTTTATATCTCATATTGGAAATAAAACTGCTATAGGATTTTCATTTTTACCCTTAACATCTTTTAATTATGATTATATTGAGGAAGTAAGAGGTAGTGCGGATATTGAAGATGGGGATGTTGGTCTTAAAGATCCATTAGAGGGATTTCATCAATTTAAAACATCAGGTAAAATAAACACATTATCATTTGGTTTTTCATTTTCAGAAAATTTAGATAAAATGCAAAATATTAGTGTTGGATTTGGATTTAACCAAACTCTTAATATGAGTATGACAGATGAATTTAGAATAGATACGTTATCTACAGATTTTGAAAATTTATCTTTCGCAAATAGTTACTATTCTGATGAATCGCTTGAAACTTTAGCAAATTTTTTCTCTTTTGGATTAAGTTATTCAAAAAGAGATTACTTATTTTCTATGAACGTTGAAGGTGATATATTAATTCAAACACCAAATTTCAAATCATATAATTTTATAGATTCTATAGGTATTATATCATATTTAGATAGCTCTAATACAAATTTTATTGTACAGGGAATAAACTATTATAAGCCTATGCAATATCATTTTGGTTTTTCATATAATCCTAAAGATAATTCAGACTTAACAGTTTCTACTGAAATTCAATATAATAAATTTGATTTTCCATCTATTAATTATTTTAAAAATTCATCAATTTATAAATTCGGTTTTGAATATTTTCTTCCAAGTAACATTCCTATAAGAGCAGGTTTGATTTATAAACAATCTCCTTTACAAAATCTACCAGATCAATCAATTATTACTTGGGGTTCAGGCTTAACACATGGACAATTCGAGTGTAATTTTTCTTTTTCTTATACATTTTACGATTACTATTATCCAACTTTATTTTCTGTTGAAAATAATCAAATTCAAGGGTTTGATCAAATAACCGACTCTAATTTTAACTTTATATTAGGGGTAAAATATTATTTAAAATGAAAAAATTATTTATTTATATTTTTTTAAACTGCCTTTTATCAAATCATATATATATAGATTTGATTACAACTAATGATATTCATGGAGTAATAAATGAACAAACTGCATATTTTATGAACCCTGAATTTCCTCCTAACATTGTTGGTGGAGCTGCCTTTTATAAATATGTAAAAGAACTTAAAAAAGATAATTCAGATAATCTTTTAATATTAGATGCAAGCAATTTTTATCAAGGATCTAATTTTGGAATGAATGATAAAGGCGAATCTATGATTGAATGGATGAATATGATTGAATATGATGCTTTTGTCCCAGGACAATATGATTTTATTTTTGGTCATGAAAATTTAAATAGTATTATAGATAATGCAAAGTTTCCTATGCTTGCTTCCAATTTAAATTGTAATGAATGTTTTAATAACATAAAACCATATATAATTAAAAATATAAATGGAGTGAATGTTGGAATTTTAGGAATAGTAAATTCTGAAATACCAGAGCTCATACCTGAATCAAAATTAGGTAATATTACTTTTTCATATGAAGTAGAGTCAATGAAAAAATGGGTTCCAGACATGAAAAATAATGGAGCAGATATTATTATTGTATTAACTAGTTCTGGAGTTCCTTGGGATAGAGAAGAGGTGTATGAAAATTTTATAAAAAATAAAAATGCTAATCAATCATTAAATGCAATTGAAATGGGATATTTTGCTGAGGGTGTAGATTTAATTGTTTCTGGAGGAATATCAAAAGGTTATAAAACTGCATGGTATGATCCACAATCTCATGTTTATACAATTCAAAATTATGGTAATGGAACGAGTTTTGGCCATGTTAAATTAAAAATTGATAAAGAGCATAAAAAATTTTTAGGACTAGATTATATAAATAATAATGAAATATCGCACACTCTTTTTTCTGATGATTTTGAACCGGATAAAAATATTAAAAAATGGATTGAACAAAAGTTAAATAATATTAATTATTCTAAATCATTTGATTTAGATAATACAGACAATTATGTTAAAACAAATTTTAATGAATGGGATGTACCTTCATTTAATACTAAAGAAGGAATAGAAATTATTACATGGAATTGTGAATTTTTTCCAGCTGCAAACGATTCGACGATTAAAGCACTTTCAGAAATAGTAAAAGACATAGATGTAGATATTATTGCTTTTCAAGAAATTAAAAAAGCTGGATGGTTCGAAAAACTTATGCAGAGGCTTCCTGAATATAGTTATATTATTTCTATGCAAGCTTCATTTATGGATTTAGCAATAATATATAAAAAAGATATGTTTGATTTTATATCGCATACAGAATTATTCTCAGATAATGATTACAACTTTGCTGGAAGACCTCCACTAAAATTAGATTTGAGAGATAAAAAAACTAATACAGAATTTAGTATAGTAAATTTGCATATGAAATGTTGTGATTCTGGGTTAAAAAGAAGGAAAAAAGCATCACAAATGTTATACGACTATATTGTATCAACGAATATAAATAATTATATTGTTCTTGGAGATTGGAATGATGATTTAAAAGATTCTGAAAATGAGCATTGNTTTACACCNTTTTTAAATGATGATAATTTCTATTTTGTTAATNATCAAATAGTTTGGGATTTAAATCAAGCAAGTTATCCNAAACATCCATATTTNAGTTTTTTAGANCATATACTTGTTCACAAAAGTTTNGTGAGTTTAGAGTCTATAAATAATGTTGTTACTATTCCAATAGATGAGTATATGAATGGGTATGATATTTATGAAACTTATATTTCTGATCATAAGCCAGTATTATTATCATTTAATATTAATTTGAATAAATAAAATCTAATTATTAAATTTNTTNATGAAAANNNNTNTTTATAAAANTATATTATTTNTATTGTTANCGTTTACGTTAAGTCAATCTAGCCATCCATATCCACCTCTATATTTAATAACTATTCCAACTTCAGGAGTTTTNCCTTATGGTAATTANTCNTTGGAAGGNCTGCTTATTAATCAAGGNGGTATAGTTCCTAAATTATCAATNGGNATATCACAAAAATTAACATTAGGTGNTTCATGGGGTATTCAAAATTTAATNGGAGATAGTNGAATAACTTTNAATAAAGATTATCCTGAATATCANTTTAAATACAGAATTTTTGATGAAGATTTAGTAAAGCCTGCTTTAGTTATAGGATTTGATTCTCAAGGTCGTGGNCAATATAGAAAAGTTATAGATGTNCAAAACCAGGAAACATTTTATCGATATCAACATAAATCGTTTGGATATTATATAGTAGCAAGTAAAAATTATTTTTTTATGGGAAACCTAGGCGTCCATATAGGTTTAAATAAATCTTTAGAATCTGATGATAGAGATGATGATATAAATCTATTTTTTGGTATTGATAAAGAAATAAATAAATCTATTTCATTTATGTTGGAATATGATGCAATGTTGAATGACAATAATAATGGTTATGATTATGAAGATTTATCTATAGGTAAAGGTATAGGNTANTTAAATATAGGATTTCGATGGTTAATTGTAGATAATATCTTAGTTGAATTAAATTTTAATGATATTAAAAGAAATCAAAAAATCTCTCAAACTGCTCATAGAGAATTTAAAATTATATACTCTAAGAAATTTTAATTCTTTATTCTATTATGAATTTATCTCATAATATAAAACAAAAAGCTTTTGAACTAGGTTTTTCAAAAATAGGTATAGCAAAAGCTCAGTANTATNAATCNGACAAAATAAATTTAAATAATTGGATTGATTCNGGTTANCATGGATCAATGGATTGGATTNCTAANAGAAAAGAAGAGAGATCTNATATTTTCAAATANTATCCAAAAGCTAAATCAGTAATATCAGTAGCTNTAAATTATTTTACCGGCAATTCTAAAGATTATTTTTCANCNCATAAAATTTCAAACTATGCNTGGGGTGATGATTANCATACATTACTCAAATCAAAACTATATATCCTNTTAGATTATATTAAAAAATANGATAATAATTTAAATGGAATTTGTTGTGTTGACACNTCTCCAATATCAGAAAAAGTTTGGGCNCAAAGAGCAGGGTTAGGTTGGATTGGAAAGCATACAAATTTAATAACAAAAGATTTTGGTACTTGGGTTTTTCTTGGAGAAATTGTTACAGATTTTGAACTTGATTATGACAAAGTATTTAGTACTAACTTATGTGGTTCATGTACAGCTTGCATAGAAGCATGTCCTACAGATGCTATTATTGGTGATTATAAACTTGATGCCAATAAATGTATTTCTTATCAAACTATTGAAAATAAATTAGATATTCCTGANGATTTTAAAGGTAAAATGGATGATTGGATATATGGTTGTGATATATGTCAAGAGGTTTGTCCTTGGAATCATAGATTTTCAGTTTTAACAAATGAGTTTTCTTTCAAGCCTAGAGACTTTTTAAAAAGTAATGATGCTAATATTCTCTATAATTTAAATCAGGAAGAATTTTCTAAATTTTTTAAAGATAGTGCTATGAAAAGAACGAAGCTTGCAGGCCTTAAAAGGAATATTGATTTTTTAAAAAACTAGTCTTTTTTGATAATATTCAAAAAGAAAGCTTTAGAATAATTAGAAGTAAATAAACCATAACCCCCTTCAATATTTGAATCTGGTAATATATATTGATTTTGATTTAAAGGGTCACCACTCAANTAATCATAATAGGCATCATCTGAAGCTTGCACGACAATTAAATGTTTTCCATAATAATTAAAGTATAACCACATTATAGGNGTTGGACTNGTTTCTACNGTCCANATAAANGGATTTAGTAAATATGGATTATTATCNTCATCTCTAAAATAAGGCCCTTTCCAAATATTAAAAACAGCAGTAGTNTCATAAAAAGTATTAACTAAAGTAATATCTTGAATTTCATTTTTATTATAGTCAAAATATGTTGCTTTATCATAGCTATTATTATNATTTAAATCAACATAAGGTTCTTCATAGAACCACATNGCNCCTTCTTCTTCACATAAGATTTCATTATTATAATTTTGATTATCACAATATGCTGAATCCCATTGTGCATTATAGTTTAAATCNGAATATTCTTCAGCATCATCATTAGATGGTTCCATACCAAATTCTTTATCTTCTAATGCGTAAGATAATATCCTGATTGCAGAAAGATTTGGATTATCTTCTTCTTCTTGATCATCAATATTTAAAATAAAATATGGTTTTGATGCAAAGCTACCAACACTACAACCATATCTNGATAATTCAATTGAACTAATAATGTCTTCATTAATATAAGATTGTAATAAGTTTGGNTCTAAAATCCATAGTCCGCTAGTTTCATTATTAATCAAATCAAAATTATCTACATTTATCAATTCAATATTTTGTTGTTCACTTGTCCAATTTTCATTAGAATTTTCACAAGTAGTTTCACCNTAAATTGTTGGGTCAGAACATTGCTCACAATTATATGTATCTTCNATACTACTAATTGTGAGATAATTTGGAGTTGTAGTGATTCCAGAGACTATATAATCTTCATAAATGACATTTAATGTATAAGTGCTATTTGGCCATATTTTATATTCTTCATTTTCATCAACAATATATTGTCCTANAGTATTTAGTGAATTAACTTGAATAGTTCTAATAATATTTTCATCTTCATCAAATGCTCCTGTAATTGCTACACTTGCGTTATCAATATATAATTGATTTGCATTTTCAAGATTAGCATCAATTTGAGAACTAATTGANACTCTTACAGTGTCAATATTACCAAAAGCATTTCCATTAANTTCAAATAATTCAATATTGCCAAANACAACNAGTCCTTCTTGATACTCAGTTTCATTATCNGGNAATTCACAGCTTACAATTATAAAGATTAATATATATAAAAAGTTTTTCATTAAAATTCTATTGAAAATCCTATTGATGGTATTAATGGAAAAATACTAAGTTCTTGTTTTTGTGGTATATTTTCATCTGCTTCATCTACATTTGGTTCAGCAATCCATTGGTTACCATCAAAGTAATAACCTGCCTCACCATCTCCATTTATATCATCTTCAAGTATATTCCAATCTCCATCATCATCAACTCCTTGTTGATTATTTGTGGTATAAAAGTATCTAAAAATATTTTTTCTATTGTAAGCATTTATAACTTGAATAAAGAATTTACCTTTTGTTTTATTGCTTAATTTAAATTCTCTAGTTAATCCTAAATCTAATCTATGGTATGCTGGATATCTAGCAGAATTTCTTCCACCAGGAATTGATCTCCAAAATGTTTCAGGTGAATCAGGTATATCTTCTAAATAATATCCCAATATAGGAGTGTGAGCTTGGCCAGATTGGTAAGTAAATTTCCAATTAAACTCCCACTTTCTAAGCAATAAACTATTAGTTAATTTTTTATTACCAATAAAATTTAGCACATGTCTTCTATCCCAGTTTGTAAAATATTTCACTCCATTCATTTCTTTTATTGAATAAGATAAAGTATAGTTTATCCAACCTGTTAAATCACCTTTCAATTTTTGTGCAAACAATTCTATGCCACCTGCCTCTCCATCTGAGGGAGTTAATATATCAGATAATTGTTCGCTTGAAACTTCTCCATCCGTTGATGCTCTCTTATCTTCAAAGGTTAACATATTATAAATATTTTTATAATAGCCTTCTACTTGAAATTTATAATCAGAAATATATTTTTCATATCCCAAAACTATATGCTCTGCTTTACCAGCATTTACTGATTCATCTATAGCAATCCAAGCATCTAATAAGGGTGGATTAAAGTCATCTTGAAACGTAAACATGAATTGATCATAATTACCAAATGAAAAATTGATAAATTCATCTGGTTGTATAATATATTTTAACCCAAATCTTAAATTAGGATATAATTTATCATAATGATTTAATCTAATACCTGGCTCAATAATTAATTTTTTATTTACTATAAATTTTATTTGTGAGTAAATATTCCATTCATTAGGACTATTAACAAGTGAAAACAAAGTTGAATCATCAAAAAAAGATTCGTAGCTAAATTTCAATTTTTTGTATTGATAACCTACTTTAGCAGTAATATTATTATTTAAGAAATACGATAAATCACCCGAAAAAGTTTGATCATTAATTGTATCTTCTTCATTTATACCAGAGGATCCACCTAAGCCAAAATTTACAAAAAATTTACTCTTAGCAAATAAAAAATTACCTATTAATTTTTCATTAAATAATCTTCTATACTTAATACTTGAAGTTTCATTTCCCCAGTCACCTTTAATTGCGATTGGTCCGTATTCAAAATCATCTAAACCATTGTAAAAGCTAATACTAATTCTATCTTTATAAGTTAAATCTGTAAAAAGGTGCCCTTGCATATCATAAAAATAGTATGGAGGAATTGCTGTATAGTCGAGTTCTTCAGCAATTTTATCAAAATATGTTCTTCTACCAGATATTAACCATGCACCATTATAAAATGGACCTTCTGCAGTAGCTTTGGCAGATAATAATGATATATCAGTTTTTAATTTAAAATCTTTTCTATTACCTTCTCTACTTATCACATCTAAAACAGCGGATAGGCGGCCTCCGTATTCAGCATTATACCCACCTTTTGTTAGGTTAGCCTCTTTTATTGCTTCAACGATAAAGTTAGAAAATATGCCACCTAAATGAGATGGGTTATAAACAGTAATTCCATCAAGTAAAATTAAATTTTGGTCAGTATTTCCACCACGAATTATTAAACCAGTGCTAAATTCAGATGATTGAAGCACACCAGGTAAAGATTGCAAAGTTCTAAAAATATCTGCTTCAGCAAGGGATGGTAACGATGACAGTTGAGCTTGTGTTACTTTAATGCTACTGTATTGTGTAACTGTTTGTCTTGATTCTTTTTCACCTTTAATCTCAGTTGCTTGAATTTGAATATTAGCTGGCAATAATTCAAAATCATTTATAATCGATTTTGAATTTAAGGTAATATTTTTTTGAAGAGGCGCATATCCTAAGTATTGAATAATTATATCGATATTATTTAATTGATTATCATCAATTACGATTGAATAAAAGCCATTTTTATCGGTTATGACTCCATTTTTAGAATTTGATATAAATACATTAGCACCAATTAATACTTCTCCAGTATTTTTATTAGTTATGAAGCCTGAAATAACTATTTCAGATAGGGAAAGATTAAATAGGATTATTAATAATAAAATACACTTTTTCATAATGCATAAATTATTAATTATCTATTTAAAGAAGAAGTTAATTTATTACAGCAACTCGTTTTTTTGATTTACCATTTTTGCTAAAATCTTGAAATTTTACAATACCATCAGCAGTTGCAAAAAGCGTATCATCATTACCTTTTTTAACATTTTTTCCAGGATGAACTTTAGTTCCTCTTTGTCTTACTATTATAGAACCAGCTGTTATTTTTTGGCCATCAGCTCTTTTAACCCCAAGCCTATTAGGGTTACTATCTCTACCGTTCTTGGAGCTTCCAACACCTTTTTTATGTGCCATAATTAATCCTTATTTTCTTCAGTTTTTTTCTTAACTGTAGTTTTTTTAGCTGTTGTAGTTTTTTTAGCAGCTTTAAGATCTTGAATTTGAATGGTTGTAAACTGTTGTTTGTGACCATTTTTCTTTTGATAACCTTTTCTTCGTTTCATTTTAAAAACAATAACTTTATCATCTATTTCATGAGATAAAACTTTTGCAACAACTTTCATTGATGATTTTGTTGAAACTTTGCCTTTATCACTAGTAAGCAAAATCTTATCAAATTCTATTTTAGAACCTACTTTTTCATTTAATTTAGGAACATCGAGCGTTTGGTTTTTCTCAACCTTAAACTGTTTTCCTTTTATATCTACAATTGCATACATATTTTTACTCTTTATTTTAAGAGCGCTAATTTATTCAATTATTTGTCTAATTAGCAACTTAAAACTAATTAATTTATATATTCTTTTTTTGTCTTTGAATATATTTTATACTGATGTGTAAATAAATTTTTGTCAGGTTTAATATTTAATAGTACAAATTGTCGCCATAAAAACTTCTTTTTAAACACTTTTACATGTTCTTCAATATAATCTATAACTTCTGGATTTAGAAAAATATCTAACTGCATATCTTTATTAGTCAATTTATAGTTTTTAATAGCATTTTCTAAATTCGTTAACACTATTTCTTTTTTAAATACTTTTCCTGTTCCATTTGATACGTTACAATTTTCTTTCATGGTATCTAATAAATTTTGTCTAACACGTTGTCTTGTCATTTCTAATAAACCAAATTTTGAAAATTCATCTGTAGCCACTTTAGCTGAATCTTTTTTTAATTCCCCTTTAAAAAAATTGTATACTTTTTTTCTATTTTCTGGTTTTAACATATCAATAAAATCAATAACAATTAGTCCACCAATATCTCTTAACCTTAATTGTTTAGCACATTCAGCAGCAGCTTCTAAATTTATTTTCAATGAATTTTCTTCATGATTCTTTTTGCCAATATATCTTCCGCTATTTACATCAATAACTATCATGGCTTCAGTATGATCAATAGCAAGATGACCACCACTTTTAAGCCAAACCTTTTTATTAAGTGATTTACTAATTTGTTCTTCAATATTATAAATACTAAAGATTGGTCTTTTTTTATTATAAAAATTTATTTTTTCTAAATTGTTTGGATTAATTTTATTTACATAATTACAGATTGAATTATAAATAGTTTTGGAATCAACAAAAATATTATTTACTTGTTCATCAAATAAATCACGAATAACTCTAAAAGACATAGATCCGTCTTCATGTACTAATTTTGGAGCTTTTTTTGACTTACTTTTTTTTAAGCAATCTTTCCATTGCTTGTTTAATGTATCAAATTCTTCTTTTAAAATATCTTCATTTTTACCTTGTGCTGTTGTTCTAATTATAATACCAGCATTTTTTGGTTTGAATGATTCTATCATTTTTCTTAATCTTCTACGTTCATATTTATCATTAATTTTTCTTGATATTCCAATATAATTTTGATTTGGAATAAGTACTATTAATGCTCCTGGAATAGACATGTCAGTTGTAATTCTAGCCCCTTTTCCAGCAAATGGTTCTTTTACAACTTGTACTAAAATTTGATCTCCAATTTTAAGATTTTTCTTTTTTGGAGTAGCATTTTTTTTCTTTCCATTTTCATCCTCAAAAGAAATATTTTTGAAATTTTCTTCATTTTCAAGTTCAGATAAAGGTAGAAATGCATTAACATCACTATTTATATCAATAAATGCTGCTTCAATACCAGGAATGATATTTTGAACTAGACCATTATATATATTTCCAACCATTTTT
Source organism: bacterium TMED6 (assembly GCA_002167465.1). Taxonomy (GTDB): domain Bacteria; phylum Fidelibacterota; class Marinisomatia; order SCGC-AAA003-L08; family D37C17; genus TMED6. The sequence continues at coordinate 1,964 of NHBL01000049.1, read as the reverse complement.
GTATGGTTTGGAAAATCAATATATAANTCTACTAGCTGCTCGTTTTCTANTATAGCAATNCGATTACTACTAATNCTAGAATTTATATAGATATCTTTGGAAGCTTCNTTCATAGAGTCTCCTTATTAATTATTANAATATAACNATTATTNNTTATCGTTATTTTTGAATTAATAAGAATGTGGAGTATAAAAAACCTTTATTAGATGAAAAAAAATAAAATAAAACAAAAAAAATAATANACCCAAGGTATATCTATCTAATAAGTAAATAAAAAATCTCAATCCATTATCTTAATANTCAAGTATAACTTNTANATAACTTAAACTAAAATATTATTTATTTAAATCTATTTTTATTTATTAAAATANCACATGGATAAAAATCAAATTATTTCATTGTTAAAACAAATTAACTANCCCGGNTATAATAGGGATATAATNTCATTTGGGATTATAAGCGATTTACAAGNGTCAGATAATAGTATTAATTTAAAATTAAATNTANAAGCTGATNCTGATATAGCNAATAATATTACTGAATCTATTAATTCNTTATTAAAAAAAGAGTATAGNAATATTAAGNTTAATATTGAGATTATTTCTANAGATAACAAAACTAATGTTACAGGAGAAATTAAAGCACTTAGTAAAGTAAAAAATATTATTGCTATAGCTAGCGGAAAAGGTGGTGTTGGCAAATCAACNACAACTGTTAATTTAGCATCAAACTTATCTAAAAATTTAAAAGTTGGTATTTTAGATTTAGATATATATGGACCTAGTTTACAAATGGCTTTAGGTTGTTATGAGAAGCCAGTAATGAATACTAACAATATGTTACAACCTATTGAAAAANATGGAATGAAGNTAATGTCTTTTGGTTTTTTAAATGATGAGTCNGCTCCTACAATTTGGAGAGGNCCAATGGTATCTAGAATGACAGAGCAATTTTTTTCTCAAGTAGANTGGGGNGAATTAGANATNNTATTTTTAGATTTACCTCCAGGAACAGGTGATATTCAATTAACCTTAGTTCAAAAANTTGCTTTATCAGGAGCAATAATAATAACNACTCCACAGGATTTGGCTTTNCTTGATGTTCAAAAGGCNTCTGATATGTTTAATAAATTAAATACTCCCATATTAGGTGTGATTGAAAATATGTCAAATTTTCATCTTGAAGGTAAAGTTTATGATTCTAATCAAAACTTAATAAATGGGCATATTAATTTAAATGGTAAAGATTATAATATTTCTGATGGAAATTTATCTTTAGACTTAGAAATTTTTAANGGTAAAGGNGGNATNANTGAAAGTGATAGATTAAATGTACCTCTTTTATCTAAAATACCCTTAAGTNCAGATTTGGCTAGCTGNACAGATGANGGAACTCCTTATGTTTATAAGCATAACAATANTTATATCAAATCATGTTANGANAATGTTTGTAAAAAAATAAGTAAACAATTAGGAATTAGTATTGACTAAATTAGNTTCAAATAANTTACCAAATCATATAGCTATTATTATGGATGGAAATGGAAGATGGGCAAAATCAAAAATGTTACCAAGAGCTATTGGTCATAAAAATGGTGTTAAAACNGTAAGANTAATTACTGAACTTTGTTCAAAAATGAATATTAAGCATTTAACATTGTATACACTTTCAATAGAAAATTTTAATAGACCAAAATCAGAAATAAATAATTTAATGAAGTTATTATCATCATCAATCAGGTCTGAAGTCGATAAAATGAAAGATAACAATATTAAATTTAATATATTTGGTTTTCAAGACAAGTTAACTCCAGAAGTAAATTCAGAATTAGATTATGCAATATTAGAAACTAAAAATAATTCTGGTTTATGTTTGAATNTAGCTCTTGCATACAGTTCAAGATATGAAATCGTAAATGCTATCAAAAATATATCACAAGATATTTTAGATAAAAAAACTAATAT
>NHBL01000048.1 GCA_002167465.1 bacterium TMED6 | reverse complement strand
GCGTATTTACCTGTTATGTGCGATAAATATATTATTGTANAAGGTGCTAGCATGTTTCTTGCTGGTCCAGCATTAGTTAAAGCGGCTATTGGACAAGAAATTGATCAAGATACTCTAGGTGGTGCAACTACACATTCGTCAATAAGTGGTATTGCTGATTATAAAGAGAAAGACGACATAAGTGGNATCGAAAGAATAAGGTCATTAATTGATAAAATAAATATTCCAACTGGTCAAATTTTTAATAAGTTCAAAGATTTTATAAGTCCTAGATATAAATGTTCAGATTTGAATTATTTATTTAGTCCAACAAAACAAACAGCNTATGACATGAATGAAGTAATTGCTAGAATTACAGATGATAGNAGCTTTGTAGAATTTAAAAAAGATTATGGTCAAACTATTTTATGNGGNCATGGATCAATNAGTGGTTATAAAATTGGAATTGTAGCAAATCAAAAGCTAATATTAAAAACTAAAGATGGAAAAATGCAGCTTGGTGGGGTTATATATTCGGATTCAGCAGATAAAGCTGCAAGATTTGTTATGAATTGCAATCAAGATAAAATACCAATTTTATTTATTCATGATGTTAATGGTTTTATGGTAGGTAAAGATGCTGAATGGGGTGGTATTGCAAAAGATGGTGCTAAGTTAGTAAATGCAGTATCTAACTCTGTTGTTCCTAAAATTACACTTGTTGTAGGAGGAAGTTATGGTGCAGGAAATTACGCTATGTCAGGAAAATCATATAATCCTAACTTTTTGTTCTCTTGGCCNACAGCAAAGATTGCTGTAATGGGNGCTGAACAAGCAGCAAAAACTTTAACCTCTATAAAAACTGCTAAAATGAGTAATATTTCAGACGAGAAAGTAGAAGAAATATATAATGAAATTAAAACTGATTATGAAAAACAATCTGATTCTAGATATGGNGCAGCTNGATTATGGGTTGATGAAATTATCTTTCCTAATGAAACAAGAATGAAGCTAACTTATGCTTTAGATGTAATTAGTAATATTAAGNATNTTAAAAATCCAAATTATGGAGTATTACAAGTATGAGTAAAACAATAAGAGTAGCTAATGGACAAGGTTTTTGGGGAGACTCTATAGATGCGCCCTATAATTTGGTCAAATATGGAAAAATAGACTATCTAACTTTAGATTACTTAGCTGAAGTAACTTTGTCAATAATGCAGCGTCAAAAATTAAAAGACCCTAATAAAGGATATGCAACTGACTTTATCGATTTAATAGAAAGAATATTAATAGATATAAAAGAAAAAAATATTAAAGTCATAACAAATGCCGGTGGTGTAAATCCTGAAGTATGCAAAGATAGAATTTTAAAAGTAGCAAAAGAATTAAATATAGATATTAAAATTGCTATTATAAAAGGTGATGATATATTAAGTAATATTGATTCTCTATTATCNAAAGGTGTTGATCTTTCGAATATGGATGATAAAAAATCTTTTAACACTATTAAAAAAAATATTTATTCAGCAAATGCATATATTGATAGTTTTTCAATCGCTGAAGCTNTGTCTACTGGNGCACAAATTGTTTTAGCAGGAAGAGTAAGTGATCCTGGNTTAGTTTTAGGGCCTGCAATATATGAATTTGATTGGAAAAAAAATGATTATGACAAGTTAGCTACNGGAACATTAGCAGGACATATATTAGAGTGTGGNGCTCAATGTAGTGGTGGTAATTTTACTAACTGGAANGATGTTCCAAATCTTGNTAATNTTGGTTATCCAATAGCCACAATATCTGATAGTACTACATTTACAGTATCTAAAGATTCAAAAAGTGGTGGATTAATAAATAAGCATACTGTAATTGAGCAAGTTTTATATGAGATGGGGGATCCAAGTTACTATATTTCTCCAGATGTTGTAGTTGATTTCACTTCGTTTAATATAAATGAACTTTCTAATAATGTTGTTCAAATATCTAATATTAAAGGATATAAACCAACAGATACATATAAAGTTTCTATTAATTATTTTAATGGTTATAAGGCTAGCAGTCAATTAACTATTTCTGGTCCAAATGCTTTAGATAAAGCAAAGTTAACAGCAAAAATAATATGGAAAAGATTAGAAAATGCAGGAATAGATTTNGATGATAAATTAACAGAATATCTTGGATTTTCTTCATGTCATGGGGTAAAAATTCCAAACAATAAGCATGGATGTAACGAAATTGTTTTAAGAATGTCAGTTAGAGATAATGATAAAAATAAACTAGTAAGATTTGGAAAGGAGTTAGCGCCNGTAATAACATCTGGCCCTCCTGGTATTACTGGTTTTTCAGGTGGNAGACCTAGNCCTCAAGAAATAATTGCTTTTTGGCCGTGTTTAATCGAAAAAAAATATATTAAAACANAGGTGATATCNTAATGAGAATAAAATTATACCAAATAGCTGGAGCCAGATCAGGTGACAAAGGTAAACATTCAAATGTTGGAATATATTTTTATGATGAGGAAGTTTATGTGTGGGCTAAAAAATCTTTAACTGAAAAACTTCTTGCCAATCATTTTTCAGAAATTGTAAAAGGNGAANTAATNCGATATGAATTAGATAATATATTTGCTCTTAATTTTATTTTAAAAGATAGNTTAGGTGGAGGTGGNAGCGAAACNNTAATTAATGANGCTCAAGGNAANACTCATGGNCAAGCAGCTTTACTATTAAACATNGATATTCCAAGAGAGTTAGAGAAATATGTTANATCTTAAGTATATAAAGTATGAGATGCATGATGATGGAATTGCATTTATTAATCTAAATAATAAACCTGTAAATGCATTAAGTGTTAATATTATTAATGAGTTAGATAAATTAATAGATAATCTGTATGAAAATAAAAAGTGTAGGTTATTAATTTTCAGGTCTTTGCAAAAACATTTTTCAGCAGGGGCTGATTTAAAAGAGAGAAAAAACATGTCATCTGAAGAAACTTATAAATTTTTAGATAAGATTAATCATGTATTTAACAAAATTCAAAACTTCCCAACCCCAACGATTGCTTCTATAAACGGTGCAGCGCTGGGTGGAGGTTTAGAGTTAGCATTATGTTGCGATTTCAGGATTGCATCTGAAAATGCATATGTTGGTCTACCGGAAACTTCACTAGGTATCATTCCAGGGGCTGGTGGTATAATTAGACTATCAAATTTAATTGGAGTGTCTAAATCAAAATATTGGATATTTACAGCTCAAAAATTTTCATCTGAAAGTGCGCACCAAGATGGTGTTATTGATTTTATTAGTAAAGATAATGAACTATTGGGTGTAACTCTTGAGATAGCTCAAGAAATATTAGAAAATGCACCTCTAGCACTAAAAGCTTCAAAAAGTTTATTTAATCAATATCTAAAATCAAATGATGAACTTTTTACCATACAAAGAGATTGCTATTCTAAAGTAATAGAATCTGAAGATAAAAAAGAAGCTATTGAATCTTTTTTAAAAAAAAGAAAACCAGTTTGGAAAAATAAATAATTTTTTTATAAGACATCATCTTACACCTATTTATTTATATTTTTCAATATAACAGGTATTAATCTCATATCTCTTAGTATTACCCATACACCTATATTTATAATACCAATTATCAAAGCGGTTAAATGACCGTTTATTGAATAATTAATTATATTATGTATTCCTATTATAAGATTTAATAATAATATATACTTGAATTGACTCTTTTTGCTATTAGACATTGTTAATACCTCCATTTTTTTTCTTAATTAATTATATATGATTAATTAAAAATAAATTATTGCGTAAATCACAAATATATAAAAGCTGATAATTATTTGATAATTATCACATATTTAAAACAAATGATTAAAATGTGATTTAGAAATCATTTTTATTGAAAATAATTTGTCATATTAGTATTAAGGAGGTAACTATTATGACTTTAATACTAGAAATGACAATAACCATAATTTTATTGTTTACAGGTAATAAAATAGGTGAATATTTTAATGACTCATTATATGAACTATTTTTACAGAATGGTGAACATGTTAAAATTAAAACAACAATTTCAAATGCATATAACTGTCCAAACTATTGTGGTATTGATCATTATCATAATGTTGTTATAAAAAATAAATTATCTAAAGATAAATATGTTGTCAATTATAAAAAAATAAATAATAGTATTGTCATTAATGGGCAAGAAGTGAAAACTGTTTATGAAATTAAGATTGATAATAAAAAAAATAAGAAAAAGGAAATAAATAAAATGCATATAAAAACAGAAAATTTTATAAAAAAAATCAATATTTAAAACTATGTACCGAGGGTGGGATTCGAACCCACACTCTTAAAAAGAACCGGATTTTGAATCCGGCGTGTCTACCAATTTCACCACCTCGGCGTATATATGCTTGATAAAGTTATAACATTATATATAAAAATTATATATAAAAAGTCTAATTAAAATTGTAAATTTGATGGTTATTTTGATAATTATCCAAATATATAACCAAGATTAAATTTATGAATTATAAAAATATAGCAGACATGTTCCTTGGAACAACTAAAAATAATAGTTCCAAAAAACTTTTAGTTTACAAAAAAAACGAAAGCTGGATTGCTTTAACGGGACAGGATGTAAAAATTACTGTTGAAGATATTTCTTTCGGTTTAAGATCACTAGGGATAGAAGAGAAATCTAATATTTCTATTTTATCAAACAATTCACCTAAATGGGCTATGTGCGACTATGGAATCATTTGCTCTGCAATGACTACTGTTACTATTTACCCTACTCTTATTTCATCTCAAGTGGAATATATATTAAATAATTCTAATTCAAAGCTTGTTTTTGTTGAAAATCAAGAACAACTAGTTAAAATTAAAGAATGTATTGATAAGCTTGATGATTTAAAATACATAGTTGTCTTAGATGATTCATGTAAAGAGGAGACAGATCATATTTTTAATTTTGTTACATTGCTTGACAAAGGTAAATCTTTTAGCCAAACAAGCGATTATTCTTTTGAAGATATGATTTCAACAATCCAAGATACAGATACTTTAACTTTGATTTACACCTCTGGAACAACAGGTGTTCCTAAAGGTGTAGTTTTAACACATAAAAACTTACTTTCTAATGTAAATGGAACATTAAAGGTTGCTGAATTCACAGAAAATGAAACTTTTTTATCATTTCTACCACTCAGTCATGTTTTAGAAAGAATGGGTGGTCATTATACTGCTTTTACAGTTGGAGCAACAATATATTATGCTGAAAATATGGAAACTATTGCTGCCAACATGGTAGAGGCACAACCTACTATAGTAGTTTGTGTTCCAAGAGTTTTTGAAAAAATTCATGCTAAATTTATTGATGGGATTAATTCTGCACCAAAGATAAGGCAGAAGCTGTTTTATTGGGCTCTCAACCTCGGAAAACAGTATTCTAATAAGATTATTAATAAAGAGAAGCCTAGTTTCTTATTAAAATTAAAACATAAAATTGCGGACAAATTAATTTATAGCAAAGTGAAAGCACGGTTCGGTGGTAAAATAAAATTTTTTGTATCAGGAGGCGCTCCTTTATCAAAACAATTAGCTGAGTTTTTTGCAGCTGTTGACATAACTATATTAGAAGGCTACGGATTGACAGAAACTAGTCCAGTATTAACTGTTAATAGTCCTACAGATTTAAGATTTGGAAGTGTTGGTAAAACACTATTTAATGTTGAAGTTAAAATTGCTGATGATGGTGAAATACTAGCAAAAGGACCTAACATTATGACTGGTTACTACAAAGATAAAAAATCTACAGAAGAAGTTTTTGATAATGAAGGATGGTTCAAAACCGGCGACATAGGTCACATAGACAACGAGGGTTTCTTAAAAATTACCGATCGTAAAAAAAGTTTAATAGTAACCTCGGCTGGTAAAAATATAGCGCCAGCGCCTATTGAAGTAAAATTAACATCATCATCTTTTATAGAACAGGTTCATATAATAGGTGATAAAAGAAATTATTTAACAGCTCTTATTGTTCCTAATTTTGATTCACTAAAATCTTACCTTAAATCTAAAAATAATACTATATCAGATATAAATGCTATTGTAACGAATGAAGATGTAATTGGTTTGTATGAGAAAGAAATAGAATCAGCTATGGTAGAATTTGCAAAATTTGAGACAGTAAAGAAATTTACATTAATTACTGAACCTTTTTCAATTGAAAAAGGTGAAATGACACCTAAAATGTCAATAGTAAGGAAAGTAGTTGAAAANAATTATTCAGAAATAATAAATGGAATGTATAGCTAATGACAACATATAAAGAAGCAGGTGTTGATATTGATGCTGCAGATAAAGCTGTAGACAACATTAAAGATCTCGTAAAAAATACTTTTAATAAAAATGTATTATCTAATTTAGGTTCTTTTGGTGCATGTTACAAATTTCCTAAAAATGATTATAATAACCCAATATTAGTATCTAGTGCTGATGGGGTTGGAACTAAACTTAAAGTTGCCTTTTTAAGNGGTAATCATAAAACTATAGGTCAATGNCTAGTNAATCATTGTGTTAATGATATTTTAGTAATGGGAGCGAAACCTTTATTTTTTCTTGATTACTTTGCTACAGGTAAGTTAGATAATTCTGTTTTTAATGATGTTGTATTTGGTTTGTCTAAAGCATGTAAAGAAAATGGNACAGCCTTAATTGGTGGTGAAACTGCAGAAATGCCTGGTTTTTATCCTGANGATGANTATGATTTATGTGGTACTGTTGTTGGTGTTGTTGATGGAGATAATCTTCTATCNGANAGNAAAACAAATAAAGGTGATATATTAATTGGTTTACCTTCAACCGGCTTACATACAAATGGATATTCTCTTGCAAGAAAAGTTCTTTTAGATAAATTTTCAATAAATGAGCATGTTCAGGAAATAGCTTCAACCATTTCTGAATCCTTACTATCTGTGCATAAATCATATTTAAATGTTTTGTCTGACTCATTAGATCAAAATTGGTTGTTAGGTTTATCTCATATTACTGGTGGTGGACTAGAAGGTAATACTTATCGAATTTTGCCTGATAATCAAAAACTTTTAATTGATTGGGATGTTTGGGAGTGGCCTTCAATTTTTAAATTAATTCAAAATGTAGGCAATGTACCAACATCAGATATGAAAAGAAGTTTTAATCTCGGTATTGGAATGGTAATGATAGTTAAAAAAGATAGTTTATCAATTGCTGAAAATTATCTGAAGGAGAAAAAACAAGATTTTTACGTTCTTGGTGAAATAGGTTAATGAATGTAACAATTTTAGGTGCAGGNTCTTGGGGTTCTGCTTTGTCCTTAGTTTTATCAAATAACAACCTTTCCAATATTCAATTATATAATTATGATAATTACTATTCTAACAATAGTTCTTATAAATATTTAGATAANATTAATATNCCNANNAATGTTAANATTATAAANTCCNTAGATAAAATATGTAATACTGACTTTATTTTTATAGCTTTACCTACACAATATATAAATGAAACTTTATCNCTATTATCNTATGAANNANTTTCNAATAAGAATACTATATGGGTTAATTGTTCAAAAGGTTTTGATTTAAAAAATNAAAATATATTTTCTAAAACATTAACTAAAGAATTNAATATTNATAAAGATAATTTTGTAGTTCTNTCAGGGCCATCTCATGCAGAAGAGGTTTCACAAAAAATACCNACGGCCGTAGTTGCTTCATCTTTATCAAAAACAAATTCAAGNNTNGTCCAAAAACTATTATCTAACAACTATTTTAGAGTTTATACTAATACAGATGTTATTGGTGTTGAAATAGGAGGTGCATGTAAAAATATAATATCTATAGCTGCAGGTATTTGTATTGGTTTAGGATATGGAGATAATACAATTTCTGCTTTAATTTCTAGAGGTTTACAGGAAATAATAAGATTAGGTGTAACTTTGAATGCAAATACTAANACTTTTTATGGTNTAAGNGGACTAGGNGACTTNTCNGTAACNGCGTTNGGNAAATNNAGTAGAAATAGACANTTTGGAATAAAATTGGGTNAAGGTGTNAGNTTTAAACAAGCAAACATAGATATTAATATGGTAATTGAGGGNGTTAACGCAACNAAAATTGTTACTGAAATGTCTAAAAAATATAAAATAAATATGCCAATTGTAGACCAGGTTTACAGTATATTATTTAACAATAAGAATCCTAAATTAGCTATAAACGAACTTATGGATCGTAAATTAAAAGATGAAATGATTTAATTAAGAGGTNATATGAATAAAAGAAAAAGAAATGCAAATAAAAAACATAGAAAAAACAAAGACAGAGTNAAAAAATTAAAACTCGAATCTTTACAACTAAAAAAACCTGTTAGAAAAGTTTCTATACCTAAAGAAGAAGATAAAACNAAAAAGGNTGAAACAAAAAAAGCTCCAGCTAAAAAAGCTGCTACTAAGAAAGCNCCAGCTAAAAANGCNCCGGCNAAAAAAGCACCAACAAAGAAAACCGCAGCAAAGAAAACGGCAGCAAAAAAGAAATANTATAATTTAGTTTTTTANTCNTTTTTATNAAAACTNAAGATTTTTTATGTAATAAACTGTAAGAGGTANTCTNTNATGGAATATAGAAATNTAGGAAANTCAGGTCTTAAAATAAGCTGTTTATCNTTTGGTTCTTGGGTTACATTTGTTAATCANTTAACTGAAAGTACAGCCNTAACTTGTATGTCAATAGCTCGTGANCACGGTGTGAACTTTTTTGATAATGCTGAAGCNTACGCTAATGGAAAATCTGAAATTNTAATGGGNAAAATTTTAAAGAAACTTAAATGGACAAGAGATTCNTATATAGTTTCAAGTAAAGCTTTTTGGGGAGGTGAACTACCCACACAAAAAGGGTTAAGTAAGAAACATATACATGATGCCTGTAATAATGCACTAAAAAGATTACAAGTAGAATATCTTGATTTATANTACTGTCATAGNCCNGATCCTGANACACCAATAGAAGAAACAGTATATTCAATGAACGATTTAATACAGCAGGGTAAAATACTATATTGGGGNACNTCTGAATGGAGCGCTGCAGAAATTGATTATGCATTTAAAGTTGCTGAAAAATATAATCTAAGAGGCCCAACAATGGANCANCCTCAATANAATCTTTTATANAGAGATAGATTTGAAAAAGAATATAAACCTATTTTTGATAAATATAAAATAGGATCAACAATATGGTCCCCTNTAGCATCTGGNGTGTTNTCTGGTAAATACATGAATAGAATGCCAAATAAACATAGATTTAAGGTTAAAGGCTATGAGTGGCTANAAGAAGAATTATTNCATGAAGATTTTTTACCAAAATTAAATCTTATCAAAAAAGTNTCTGATGAATTAAATGTTNCTATGGCACAATTATCTATAGCTTGGTGTTTAAAAAATTCAAACGTTAGCTCTGTTATATTAGGTGCATCTAAAAAAACACAATTAAAAGAAAATTTAGCATCCCTAGAGGTTTATGATATGCTTAATGATGAAATACTTAATATTCTAAATAATTAATAATGATTGAAAAGAAGAATTGTTTTTCATGTAATTCAGTTGTTATAATAATAAATTGTCACTATACATGTGAAGTGTGTGGATTTAGTGAGAATTGTCATGATTTTCCTCATATGATAGATATGGACAGTAATTTTGAGAAAAGTTGATNTACANCCATCCTGGAATAAACTTCTAGAAAAAGAACTTGAAAAACCATATTTTCAAATTCTCAAACAAAAAATAACAGCTGAATACNTTAATNAAACTATTTATCCACCTGAAAAATTAATTTTTAACGCTTTTAGTTTAACACCTTTAGATAAAGTCAAAGTTGTTATTCTAGGCCAAGACCCTTACCATGGAAAAGGTCAAGCNCATGGGTTATCTTTTAGTGTACAAAAAGAAGTTAAAATTCCACCATCATTAATGAANATATACAAAGAATTAAAAAGTGATATCAACAAAGAAATTCCTAAAAATGGTTTCTTAGAAAATTGGGCAAGTCAGGGAGTTCTATTATTAAATAATATATTAACAGTAAGATCAGGAAAACCAAACTCNCACAAAAATTTAGGATGGGAAAAATTTACAGAATCTACTATACATTTAATAAGCAAAAGAAAGAAGAATTTAGTATTTTTATTATGGGGAAATGATGCACAAAAAAAAGAGAAGTATATTCATCCTAATAACCATTTAGTATTAAAAACAGTTCACCCATCGCCNCTATCTGCATATCGAGGTTTTTTTGGTTCTAAACATTTTTCTAAAAGTAATAATTATCTTAAAAAAAATAATATTAAGGAGATAATATGGTAAATAAAAAATATGATATCGTAATACATGGAGCATCTGGTTTTACGGGTAAACTTATATGTAACTATCTATTTAACCATATTGATGCAAAATCTATAAAATGGGCTATTTCTGGAAGAAATAAATCCAAGTTGGAAGAAATATCATTGAAATATAATGTTGATTATTTTATTGCTAATTCTTTTGAAAAAAATGAATTAGATATATTAACATTAAAAACTAACCTTATAATATCTGTAGTTGGTCCTTATGAAACATATGGAAAATTATTAGTTGAAAGTTGTCTTAAAAATAGTTGTCACTACTTAGATATAACTGGTGAGAGTTCATTCGTAAAGTATGTAAAAAATAATTTTTCAAAGATTGCTTTGGATAAGAATACACTAATTATTAATTGTTGTGGCTTTGAATCAATACCTCCAGATATTGGAACTTTTTATTCTATTAAACACATTAAAGAAAAGAATTTAAGTATTAAATGTTATATGAAAACTAAGGGCCAAATTTCAGGAGGGACTTGGTCGTCATTTTTAAATCATTTCAATAGAAAAAAGATAATAAAAGAAAAAAATAAAACAAAAACTCCAATACGAAAAAAAGATAAAATATTATTTTATAATAAAGATTTAAAAAAATGGGCCTTAATTTTTCCAGATATAGATAGATCAATTATTAAAAGTAGTAGTAATTTTTTAAGTTTTTACGGTGATAAAGTTTCGTTTACTAAATACATGCTTTTTCCTTCTATTTTTAAAATAATCTCTTTGTTGATTCCGTTATTTTTTATATCAATTCTAGCAAAATTTAATTTTACTAGAAATTGGTTAAAAAGCTTCATTCCTTCTGGTACAGGGCCTGATAAGGAAGCGAGAGAAAAGCATTGGTTTGATTATACAATAGTAGGTGAAACGCAAACTAAAAAAATTATCACTCACGTAAAAGGTGGGGACCCAGGTTATGGAGAAACTTCTAAATTTGTTACTGAAACAGCCTTATGTATTATTTTAAACTATGATAAATTAAACATGAAAAAAGGTGTATTAACACCTGCAAGCTGTGCTGGTGATTTATTATTAAATCGTTTACAAAAAGCAGGTATTCAATTTTCTCATGAAATATATGAAGTATAACTTTAAGTAAATTATATAAATGAATATTTTATATATAGAACCATATTATTCAGGTTCACATAAAAGGTGGATTGATTCATATAAGAATATCACCCAAAACAAGGTAGACTTACTGACATTGCCTGGCAATAAATGGAAATGGAGGATGCATGGTGGTGCTATTACCTTAGCTGAAAAATTTAAAAGCCAAAATAAGATATATGATCTTATTTTATGCTCTGATTTTCTTAATCTTCCAGTTTTTAAATCCCATTGTGGTAAAATCTTAGGTAACACTCCAATTGTAATGTATTTTCATGAAAATCAATTATCATATCCTTGGTCTCCTAAAGATAAAGATTTAGCTTTAAAACGAGACCTTCATTACCATTATATTAATTATACTTCTTCATTAGTTTCTGATTACAATTTATTTAATTCTCAATTCCATTTATCAAGCTATATACAATCTCTAAAACAGTATTTAAAAAAGATGCCTGATTTCAATAATTTTGAAACCATAAATACTATTAAAAAAAAATCAGACATTCTATATATAGGTTGCGATTTAAAAAAATTTGATAAACATATAAACGATAAAAAAAATGATATTCCCTTAATAATCTGGAATCATAGATGGGAGTTTGACAAAAATCCTGAAGTATTTTTTAAGACACTTTTTAAAATAAAAGAAGATAATATCGATTTTAATCTTGTTGTTTTGGGTGAAAAGTTTAAGGATTATCCAAAAATTTTTGATGATGCAAATAATATATTAAAAGATAATATACTACATTTTGGGTTTTGTGAATCATTTACTGAATATGCAAAGTGGGTTTCTATGGCTGATATTTTACCAGTTACCTCAAATCAAGATTTTTTTGGTATTAGTATAATTGAAGCTGTATATGCTAGAACTACACCTTTACTTCCAAACAGATTATCATATCCTGAGTTATTTGATATAAATAATAATTCAGATAGTTTTTACTCAAGTGACATCGATTTATACAGAAAGTTGAAAAATCTGCTAATTAAAAACAAAAAAAATACTAGTTTTAAACTCAAAAAATATGATTGGAACAATCTATATAAAGAATATGATAAAAGATTCAGTGATTTAGCTATAAAAGCTGTTAAATTAGATAATTAAAATGGGATNAGTTNTTTAATGTTTAAGATTGTTGTNCCAATTATTTTTTTACTNTTTAGTTACCTTCAATATAATGACGGTCNAGATGCTTANATATGGGCTTTAATTTATTTTATGACNGCAACAATAACAATTTTTGACAGTCCTNTTACNAAATATAAAATATACTTTTTGCTNTCACTATGTAGTTTTCTATTTATTCAAATAATCAATTCATTTCTGACAGAAATTATTATTGAAGATTTATTTTATGAGTTTGGTGGTATTATAATTGTAGTTTTAATGTGTTATAAAAGATTAAATAAAGGACAACTAATTGAGAAAAAATAATATAAGAAATATTGCTATTATTGCACANGTAGANCANGGAAAAACCACTCTTGTTGATGCTCTTTTACATCAAAGTGGCACTTTTGGTGCTCATCAAACTATTGATGATAGAGTTATGGATTCGATGGATTTAGAAAAAGAGCGTGGAATAACAATTACTGCAAAAAANACGGCTATTCATTACAATGATATTAAAATAAATATTGTTGATACACCTGGTCATGCAGATTTTGGTGGAGAAGTAGAACGAAGTTTAAACTTAGTCGATGGTGTTTTATTGTTGGTAGACGCTAGTGAAGGTCCTTTGCCGCAAACTAGATTTGTTCTACAAAAAGCTTTATTAAGAAAGCTTCCTGTTATACTTATAATTAATAAAATTGATAGACCNGATTCAAGAATTAGTGANGTTGTTGATGAGGTATACGATCTATTTATTGATCTTGATGCTGATGAAAATCAAATTGAGTTTCCCATTATTTATACTAATGCAAAAGATGGTATAGCAAATATTGAATTAACAGATAATAATGATAATTTAAAACCNCTTTTNGATTTAATTATCAAAGAGATTGAAGGNCCTATTGCTAACGATGATGAAACAACACAATTTTTAATAACGAATATAGATTATGACCCCTACGTAGGTCAAATTGCTGTAGGTAGACTTGGNAATGGTTTAATTNAATTAAACAAACCTTATGCTCTCTGTTGTGAAAATAAAGTTAATCATAATTTAAAACTTTCAGCCTGCTATACATTTCAAGGACTTAAAAAAATTAAAGTTGATAAATTGGAGTCTGGAGATATAATAGCTGTAGCAGGAATTGAAAATATTAATATTGGTGATACAATATCCTCAAATGAGAATCCAGAACCACTACCTAGAATTGAAGTTGATAAACCTACTGTCTCAATGTATTTCCATGTCAATAATGGCCCTTTTTCAGGAAAAGAAGGTAAATTTGTTACATCAAGAAATCTAAAAACAAGATTAGAGCTTGAAACATTAGGTAATGTTTCACTAAAAGTTAAAGAAACAAAAGAGACAGATATATTTGAAGTTTGTGGAAGAGGTGANCTGCAAATGGCTATATTAATAGAAACCATGAGAAGAGAAGGCTATGAGTTTATGGTATCTAAACCTCAGGTTATTACAAAAGAAAAAGATGGAAANTTATTAGAACCTGTAGAAAATTTATTTTTAGATTTAGANGAAAATCACGTTGGTACAATTACTGAAAAGATAACCTCAAGAAAAGGTAAAATGACCAATCTTCAAAACAATGGTTTTGGTAGAACAACCATTCAATTCAAAATACCATCTCGAGGATTAATTGGCTTTAGAAGTCAATTTTTAACTGATACAAAAGGTACGGGTATCATGAATACNTTATTTGATTCGTACGAACCTTGGGCAGGTAATATTACTCAAAGAGCATCTGGNGTGTTAATTGCTGATAGGCCTGGAAAAATAACAACATATGCAAGTTTAGGTATGGTGGACAGGGGAGAGTTGTATTTAGCTGTAGGNACTGAAGTTTATAAAGGTATGATATTNGGTAAAAGAAATAGACCTGGTGATTTAGATGTAAATATAACAAAAGAGAAAAAATTAACTAATATGCGTGCTTCTTCATCAGATGCAACTGTTGTTTTAAGACCACCTCAAAATTTATCTTTAGATCAATGTATTGAGTTTATCGCTGATGATGAATTAATAGAAATAACTCCAACTAATATACGAATGCGTAAAATGGAATTAGATGCAAATAAACGAATTAGTCAAGCTAAAAAGAATAAAGAGTAGNAATTGAAATACAAACTTCCAGAACTAGATTTACATGGTATATATCATATTGAGGTTAAANCTCTTGTAAATAAGTTTTTAGAAGATAATCTAGACAATATGCCAGTACTTATCATAACTGGNAATTCTGATAGAATGATTAAAATTGTAAAGAAAATAATTGAGTCCCGAAATTTAGAAATGAGAATTAAATCCCATTATAATTTAGGTTCTTTCATAATAAGTTAATTAAAGCGAGGTACTATGAATATGTATTTTTATATAATTATTGGGATGATACTTTTTGAATATATACTTTCTTTATTAGTTGATATTTTAAATGTAAAATCTTTAAATCCTAANTTACCTGATGAATTTAAAGATGTNTATGATCAGGATAAATATNAAAAATCTCAAAATTATACAAAATCAAATACTAAGTTTTCTTTTCTAACATCATCTTTTTCATTATTAATAAGTCTATATTTTATTTTTGGNGGTTTATATAATTCCATAGATTTATATGTTAGGTCTCATGGTTTTAGTGAGATTGTAACAGGCCTATTATTTTTTGCATTATTGTTTGTAATAAACGACTTACTAAACATTCCATTTTCNTTATATAAAACNTTTGTNATTGAAGAAAAATATGGATTTAATAAAACTACATTAAAAACTTTNTGTTCNGANAAGTTTAAAGGTTATTTATTAATGATTGGTATTGGTGCACCAGTACTGTCTACTATTATATATTTCTTTTCCAATTACAGTCAGTATGGTTGGTTTTATGTATGGCTTTTTATAATTGCTTTTAGTATTATTCTTCAGCCAGTATTTACAATATTTATTGCCCCTATGTTTAATAAATTTACNCCNCTANAAGAAGGNCCATTATTAAATAAAATAAAAGATTATTTAAATAAAGTTAATTTTCCAGTACAGAAGTTAGAAGTAGTAGATGGATCTAAAAGATCGTCACATTCAAACGCTTATTTTAGCGGCATAGGTAAATATAAAAGAATAGCTTTATTTGATACACTAATTGATCAAATGGATGAAAATGAAATATTAGCGATAATTGCACATGAAGTAGGTCACTATAAGTTAAAGCATATTTATTCAGGAATTATCCTTAGTTCAATACAATCNGGAATTATGCTATTTATACTATCATTATTTATTAATAATGAGCAATTATTTTCAGTGTTTTATATGGANAACTTATCTGTATATGCAAGTTTAGTTTTCTTTACAATGCTATATTCTCCGATTTCAATGATTGTAGGTGTCTTTTTTAGTATTATTTCAAGAAAAAATGAATTTTCAGCAGACGCTTATTCAGCTGAAACTGCAAAATTACCTGAATCTTTAATTACTGGTCTAAAAAAGCTTTCAAAAGAGAATTTAAGTAATTTAACCCCACACTGGCTTAATGTGTTTTTAAATTATTCACACCCTCCAGTATTAGACAGAATTAAAGCCCTTAATGCTTATATAAAATAAATTGAGTANTAANGTTAATTATAGTAAAATTTATTTGTGGATGTCACTAGCAATGATAACATGGGCATTAGCATGGACTAATGCTAAAATTGTTAATGAATATTTATCTTTTTATAATTTAATCTTTATAAGATTCTTATTAGGTTTTATNTCGCTNATTCCTTTTGTTTTTATATTTAAAAATAAATTTCCTCGCCTTATGGATTTTAAATATATAATACTTCCNAGNATATTATTTCTAATATATAATATTGCATTTTTCAAAGGAACATACTATGGTTTAGCAGGAAAAGGGGCTATTTTAGTTACAACGTTAAATCCNTTATTTACTGTNTTCATTATGAGTGTGATTAATAAAAAAATATCCAAATATGATTTAATTGGTGTTTCNCTCGGTATTATTGGTGGAATAATAATTATGGATTTATACTCAATTGGACTNCAGGGTATATTTCAATCTGGTAATTTATATTTTATTNTTTGTGCAATATCGTGGGGTATAATGACGGTTTTAATTAACTATGCTCAAAAAATAATAAATCCATACATATTTATTTGTCTATGCTATTTTATTACAATGATAATGACTTTACCATTTATTTCNNNTTNTGAAATTTTAAANGCTAACTTAGANNTTAGNTTCTATATAAATTTCTTTTTTGTATCATTAGGTGCTATGTCTTTTGGTACTTCTATTTATATGTATTACACACCTGTATTAGGTCCATCNAAAGCAAGTATTTTTATATTTTCTGTACCCTTTTTAGCTATTGGTTTNGCTAACATTTTTTTAAATGANCCATTTACTCTAAATATTATTATTGGGGGAACGATAAGTTTATTAGCAATTTATATTGTTAATCGTAAGTAAATTTAACATATGAGCAAACATTATGATATAATAATAGTAGGTGCAGGNCCNGCTGGAACATCNGCAGCACTTTATGCAGAAAAACATGGTCTTAAAACTNTAATTCTTGATAAAAGTTNTTTTCCAAGAGATAAGATATGTGGAGACGCATTATCAGGTAAAAGTGTTAAATATATGCGAGAATTAGACATTTTGGATGATGTNCCTAATCTAACAGGTTCTACAATACGAAGAATTACTTTTGGAAGTCCAGCACACAAACAATTTGATATTCATCTTAGTAATCCACAAAATACTGGCAATATTAAAGAAGGCTATGTTATACCAAGAGAAATATTTGATAATTTTTTATTTGAAAAAGCAAAAAAAATNACCGAAATAAGAGAAAANTTTACTGTAAAAGANTTNTTGTATGAAAATGATAAAATNATAGGNATCAAAGGNNTTNAAGNAAAACAAAAAAAAGANCTTTACGCACCAATCATACTNGGATGTGATGGAGCNAAATCNACTATTGGTAGAAAATTAGGNTATCATACTGAAGATCAAGATAATACTGCTATTGCTATTAGATGTTATTATGAAGGAGTAAAGGGTTTATCAGATCAAATTGAGCTACATTTTGTTGATGAAGTATTGCCTGGATATTTTTGGTTATTTCCCGCAGGTGATAATGTCGCAAATATTGGTATAGGTCTTAGTAAAAAACAAGCAAAAAAAGATGAACGAAAATTAACCCAGATATTAGATGATGTAACAAAATCTGACTATTTTAAAGATCGTTTTTCTAATGCAAAACAACTTGAAAATCCTAAAGGTTGGTCTTTACCTCTAGGTAGAATAGAAAGACNAAATCATGGAGATAACTTTATGCTTTTAGGAGATGCTGCAGGTTTAGTTGANCCATTTACTGGTGAAGGTATAGGNAATGCTATGGCNTCAGCAAAATTTGCTGTTGAAGTCGCNCATGAAGCTNTAAAAAANGAGGATTTTTCCAAAAATATGTTTTCNAAGTATAATAAATTAGTATGGGATGAGCTTGGATCNGAACTAAGAACNAGTACTAAACTTCAAAATTTATCCAATTATAAAACTTTATTAAATATTATTATAAATAAAGCTTCAAGAAATAAAGAAATTCAAGATGTNATATCTGGAATGCTTACTAAAGAAATTTCAAAAGATAANCTATCCAACCCTTTNTTTTACTTNAAAGTATTATTCGCCTAATTACNTGTTATGCCTGAGCTTCCNGAAGTAGAAACAGTTACAAATTCAATTAAAAAACATCTTATAGGTAAAAAATTTACTTCACTTGTAGTAAACTGGAAAAAAACTCTTNATAATTTTACTCCTTTAGATTTTAGTTCAAAAATTAAAAATCTTAAAATTAAGAANATTTATAGAAGAGGAAAATTTATAGTAATTGATTTAGATAAAGTAATCTTAGCTGTTCATTTGAGAATGACAGGAAAACTTTATGTTATGCCNGAAATTGATCCTAAACAAAAACATATATCAGCCTATTTAAGCTTTTCAGATAAATATCTTCTTTTTGAAGATAGTAGAAAGTTTGGAAGGTTCTATTTATATNAAAGTATTGACAGTTTAGATGATAGGCTTGGTATTGAACCTTTTTCAAAAGAATTTNATCAAAAGTGGTTAGNATCTAAACTAAAATCTAAAAGTCGGCAAATGAAGCAACTTTTNTTAGACCAAAGCTTTGTGGTAGGCTTNGGNAATATATANNCAGATGAAGCTTTATATTTATCTAAAATTCATCCATTAAGTAAANGTGATGAAGTGTCAATTTCAAAAATAAAAAAATTACATTCTTCAATNATAAAAGTTTTGAAAGAATCAATTAAAGAGGGTGGAACTACTATTCGTGACTATACTTATGATTACTCCTATGNAGGGAATTACGCCTTGAAATTAAATGTTTACGGTAAGCAAGATACAATGTGNCCTAAATGTAAAACCTTAATTATTAAAATTAAAGTNGCCCAAAGAGGGACACATATTTGCCCTAAATGCCAACGCNTGTAATTTTTTCTTTTTTTATATACATAAGAATTATAANTTTAACGTGCAAATCGTGCAGTTATTATGAGTAAAAAACTAGATAGGAAAATATGTAAAATATGCAATAGACCTTTTAATTGGAGAAAAAAATGGTCTAAGAACTGGGAGTTCGTTAAATACTGCTCCAAAAGATGTAGAGGTAATAAATAATGTTATTGACCGATTTTCACTATTAATAAATTTATAACATATTTATAAACACAGATTTATGATTGATAAGAATAAAAGACAAAATATCGCGATAATTGGGTCAGGCATTTCAGGTTTAACCTCAGCTTACTTATTAAGTANGTATCATAATGTACACTTGTACGAAAAAAATGATTATATAGGTGGTCATACACATACACACGAGTTAATTGAAAACTCAAATAAACTAAATGTAGATTCAGGTTTTATTGTATATAATGAAAATACTTACCCAAACTTTATCAAACTTTTNGATACACTTAAAGTTGAAAGACAACATACAGAAATGGGATTTAGTGTCAAATCTGATATTAGTGATTTTGAGTATGCAGGAAACTCATTAAAATCTTTTTTTGCTCAAAAATCAAATATTTTAAAACCTAAATTTTGGAAAATGACTTATGATATAATAANATTTAACAAAATTGCGAATAATGACTATGAGAAAAAAATAAATCTATCNTTAAAAGACTATTTANATAAACACTCATTTTCTAAATCATTTACTAAAAATTATATTGTACCTATGGGTGCAGCTATATGGTCAACNAGTCCAAAATTAATGCTTGATATGCCAGCATATTTTTTTATTAGATTTTTTAAAAATCATGGTTTATTAAAAATTACTGATAGGCCTCAGTGGTGGGTAGTTAAAAATGGTTCAAATCAATATGTAAAAGAAATTATTAAACCTTTTATAAACCATATATATTTAAATTCAAAAATTGATACAATATCACGTAAAGATGGTAAGGTTTATATTGGCATAAAAGATAAAATTAAGGAATATGATTCTGTAGTTATATCTACACATAGCAACCAAGCTCTTAACTTGTTATCTGACCCGACTACTGATGAAAAGAATATTTTAGGAAATATTAAATATCAAAAGAACACAGCTTTGATCCATACTGATATATCTATATTACCTAAAAGAAAGCTAGCATGGTCTAGCTGGAATTATTTGATTAATCAAGATAGTGATCAACTTGTAACTTTAACATATAATATGAATATATTGCAAAATCTTAAATCTGTTAAAACTTACTGTGTTACCATAAATAATACTAAAAAATTGAATCCTGATAAAATTATTAAGGAAATAATTTACCACCATCCATTATTTACAGAAAGTAGTGTAAAAGCTCAAAAACAAAAAGCAATTATATGCGGCTCAAATAATACATATTATACAGGGGCATATTGGGGCTATGGATTTCATGAAGACGGGGTTAATAGCGCTTTAGATGTATGCAGTAAATTTGGAATAAAATTATAATGAAGCTATCTAACTTCATATACAAAGGTAATATAAGACATAGAAGGTATACACCTTTTAATAGAAAATTTCAGTATTCAACCTTTATGACATTTTTTGATATTAATAAGATTGAAACAATGTTTGATAAATCATTACTGTGGAATATAAATAAACGTGCACTTATAGCGTATTATCGAAAAGATTATCACGGTGATGTAAATATTTCTTTAGACCAAGCTGTTAGAAAAACAGTAAAAGATAAAGTAGGAGTTACTTTAGATGGTCCTATAAGGCTTTTAACTCATTTGAGATATTTTGGATACTGTTTTAATCCGGTTAGTTTTTA
>NHBL01000047.1 GCA_002167465.1 bacterium TMED6 | reverse complement strand
TCTAAATCAAAATTAATTTTAGTGCCAGTATTATTAGGATAATTTAAACCACTGTATCCAGATATATTTCCATATTCATTAATATGATTTAGCATAACTGCATCTTCATTATCCAATAATATGCGACTATTCCATATTTCATTACCATATTTATCGATAATAAACGAATGAGGTCCTGTCCTAAAGGCACCAATTGCAACATACCCATCTTCTAATAAATCATCCTGATAAATATCTGTTGATGATTCAATTTCTTCACCTTCATCTATATATGGAGGAGTGCTTTGACCAATGCTGAACATGGATGTGCCAATCCAATCACCAGCGCTTTCATCAATGTAAATAGGCTTTACTCTCCAATAAATATTACTATCCCATATAAAAGCATCTTTTTCGATATAAACTGTACTTAGATTATTTATATCAAAAAATAAATTGTCAAAAGAAGGTGAATTTGATGCTTGAATATTATATTCGACTGCATCTGGCTGCTGTTCCCATTCAAAGAGTATATGAATATAGTTCAGCTCATCACCATCAGAAGGACTAATTAATGTTCCAAACACAAATGAAATACTAGATAACAATAATATAAATAATAATCTTTTCATAAATCCCTCTGATATAACATAATTATAGAGAAAATATTTTACAATGGTTTTCATCACAATTAAAAAAGTACACCCCATTAAGTACACCCCACTGCTCATTTGAGAGTACTTATGATAATGATTGATAATATTGGTAGGTAACAACAAACCCCTCAATAGTATGAAGGGTTTCTCAAGTTTGTATCGGTGTCGGAACGGCCAGATTTGAACTGGCGACCCCTTGACCCCCAGTCAAGTGTCTTTCGCTTATTTTGTCGAGGAGAATTTTACTAATTTAATATATTTGTGTTCCCCCCCTTTGTGTTCCCCACTGCTCACCTGTAATTACGATTGAATAAGTATAGAAATTTAAAAATCTATTTCAAGATTTATCAATGGTAATAAAATTAATTCATGTTCATTTTTAAAGAAATTACTATAAGATAAAACTAGACCTAAATTTAATTTAGTATTTTCAGGGAAATTAAGCTTAGGGGGTATAACAGTACCTCTTGATAAAATAGCCATAAATAAAGCTGGTATAATATTAATAAAATCTAAAGGTGGATTAAAGGATCTAGCAAAAGTAAAATTTAGTGCTGTCACTGTTGGTGTTTCTGGATATGAAGCAGCATTAAATGAACAAGATAAAAAAAATGATGGTTTAAGTTTTGAATTATAGTAATATCTGTATCCAGCACCATAGTTTACTGTAAAAATAAAAAAACTGCCAAAGGAGACATAAATATCAGATTGATTATTTATATCTCTTAAGATAGAAAATTCAAAAGTGCTAGCTGAAGTTTTTTCTGTACAAAGGCCAAGACATACACCTTTTCTCCATTTTGAATTGTTTACTTCTGATAAATCAGATGATTCTTGAGCATAATTAATAGCAAAACAAGTTAATATCATTAAAAAGTATTTCATAGTTTAATATAATAAAAAACCCCTCTAAAAATAGAAGGGTTTTTGAGTTTATTAACGGTGTCGGAACGGCCAGATTTGAACTGGCGACCCCTTGACCCCCAGTCAAGTGCGCTACCGGACTACGCCACGTCCCGTTATTACTATTGATTCAGTACAATATTCATTAATAGTATTATATCTTGTATGTTTAAATTTTGATCCTGATTTATATCTGATTCACATAAAACTAAATCTTCAGGATTTAGTATCATATTGATACTAATTATGACATCTAAAACATTAATAATGTCATCATTATTTAAATCGCCTGAAAATGTACATACTTCTAAAGCAACACATTCCCCTGTAGTAACATTTATTGCGGTTCCATTTGGATTTGAGAAAATAACTTCTTCAAAACATATAACTGTGTATGGATCAATACCATTAATTGAATAATTAGCTGTAGTTAATAAACCAGAACCTAATGGTATTACGTCACCATTAAATGAAAAACCTATAACGACACCTTCTTCTGAACATGAAACTGTGAAATTATAGTATTCTGATAATCCACCAGAAAAGCTTTCCAATACAATATTTTCTGGAACATCATAGATTGTAAATTGGAATCCAGCAATATCTGTGTCACTTTCAAAAAGTATTTCAAATGATAGATTACTTTCATCTATATCTCCAAACGATAAAATAGCATTACCAACACATAAAGAACCATTTCCATCACATTCACCACATTCATCAATTATTGCATCTCCACCACATTCACCCAAACAATCTATATTATATTCACAACTATCATTATTAGTATTTGCATTTTCATCATAATTACATGCATTGATATCCGTACATCCAAATACCTGCTCATCTTCTGGATACAAATTAAATACTGCACCTTGCCATGTGCTAAAATTATATCCTCCAGGAGATAAATTAGATATGGCAAACCAGCCGTTATAGCTACCAGACCAGCCCCAGTTTAAATGAAAAAGATCTTCATCGTAACCATCTACAACAAAAGCATGCCCTGCACTTAAATCTTGTGTATAACCTTTATATATTAGTGGTCGACCTTCATCTAATTCAGTTTTAACCGCTTCTAACCAAAATACATCATCATAATTATCTTTCGATAAAAATGTTGTTTCTTCATTATATTTAAAATAATCTTTTAAAGCTGTAGTTAAACTTGGCTCATACTCACCTACCCATGCACCTGAACCATATGGACCATAATTCATTTCACAACTTACACCAACGTGATAAAGTATTTTTCTTGTTGGGTCTGACGAGCTGTTATTTGACATTGAATTCCAATTATAAAATGTATTAAAATCAACATTAATGAGACCATAATCACTATGGTTATATGAATGGTTACCTTCACCATATTCTGGATGATTCCAATATTTCATTACCATAGCAGCTGCAGTAGCTACACATCCAGCATAAACATTTCCTCCAGGCCCTTGGTTATCTTGTGGACATTGATCATTCCAAGGATGTCCTTGATCCCAATTTGTGTTCATTAATGGTGAAACATTTCTATTATTATTTAAATTACCAGAGAGATAATAATCCCATAAAGATTTAGTATGATTATCAGGAATTGTATTATTGTTTATAGCAAACATAATTTGTTTTTTATAATAGAGTATCATATCCTCAAGCTGTATTGGTAAATTATCATTACTATATACATTATTAAAGCTATAACCAAGAACAGGCATCACTCTGTCATCTGCGGAAACTAAAACAAACCCGTTATTTGCATTATTGAATGCATAAATAACAGTATTTTCACCATCATTAATATTTATGGCTGACAATTCTTTTGTTTTGGAATTAGCATATTCTGTTGAAAAAATATTTTGAGCTATAATTTCAGCTTTTTCAATTGATATATATTCAGAATATGATAGGGAAATAAATATAAAAAAAATTACAGAATAACTGCATCTATACATAGACTAGCTACCTTTCTATATATTTTATTATAAAAAATAAACGCAAAGAACCTACATGCTATATTTAATAAACAAAATATAATACGTCAAATATCTTATATGATATTATTTTAGATTATCAACAAGTTGCAACAAATCTTCTAAACCGGTTTTAATACGTTTTAGAGTCTTTAAATCTGCTGCAGTAAGCTTAATAACTTTTTCTTTTATAGTCTTAACTTGATCATGACTTATTGGAGATGAAGATTGTTTTCCCTTATCTTTAAGATGCTGTTTAGCACCTTTGATAGTAAAACGTCTATCATACAATAATTCCTTAATCTCACTAATTAAGTCAATATCTGTATTTCTATAATTTCTGTTTCCCGCACTATTCTTAGATGGGTTCAATTGAGAGAACTCACTCTCCCAGTATCTAAGAACATACTGTTTCAATCCTGTTATTTCACTTACTTCACCTATTGAATAATAGAGTTTTTTAACCTCTTTATTCGCTTGCATACTATCCTACTCACTTTATTTTTTGGCTAATATTTTATGTAAAGTAATACTTTAAGTTAAATTAATAAAATTAATTATCAAAGGGTTTTTGGGGAATCTTATATTAGATCTAATGGGTTTGTGTAATCTAAGTCGAATGAATCAGCTACAGCCTTATGTGTAATTTTACCTTTTACAGTGTTTAGACCTGTAAGTAGAGACTTGTTATTTTTAAAAATTTTTACTCCATTATTAGCTAAAAGTTTTACATAATTAAATGTAGCATTAGTTAAAGCTATAGTTGAAGTATAAGGAACTGCACCAGGCATATTTGCAACACAGTAATGAGTAACATTTTCTTCTACAAATGTAGGATTTTTGTGTGTAGTTGCTTTTGTAGTCTCAATGCACCCACCTTGATCAACAGAAACATCTACAACAACGGATCCAGGTTGCATTAACGATAATAATTTGCGTGTTATCAATTTAGGAGCTTTTGCTCCAACTACCAAAACTGCACCTATAAGTAAGTCAATTTTTGGTAAAAGTTCTTTTAAAACATGTTTATTGGAATGTATTGTATGAACATTCTCAGGCATAACGTCATCAAGATATCTAAGGTTATCCATATTTATATCTAGAATATAAACATTAGCACCTAATCCAGCTGAAAGCTTAGCCGCATTTGTACCAACAATACCGCCACCTAAAACTAAAACATTAGCTGGCTCAACCCCTGGAACACCACTAATTAACTTGCCTTTTCCACCCATATTAGATTCTAAACACTTTGCTCCATTAATAACAGCTAACCTTCCTGCCACTTCGCTCATAGGTATCAATAGGGGTAATTTTCCGTTAAATTCAACTGTTTCATAAGCAACACACATTGACTTAGAATCAACCATAGCGTTTAATAAATCTTCATCAGCAGCAAAATGAAAATATGTAAAAATAATTTGGTCTTTTCTAATTAATGAATATTCTTCTTTTTGAGGCTCTTTAACTTTTAGGATCATTTCAGATCGATCAAACACTTCCTTAGCAGTATTTATTATATGTGCGCCAGATTCGATATACATTTTATCGGAAAACCCACTACCTATACCAGCACTTTTTTCAATAAGGACAGTATGACCAAAAGAAACTAACTCTTCAGCNCCNGAAGGTACTAATGAAACTCTACTNTCATTAATTTTAATTTCTTTTGGTACACCAATNATCATTTTTTNTCAATTAGAGCTTTNATNCTNAANCTNAGTTTT
Source organism: bacterium TMED6 (assembly GCA_002167465.1). Classification (GTDB taxonomy): domain Bacteria; phylum Fidelibacterota; class Marinisomatia; order SCGC-AAA003-L08; family D37C17; genus TMED6. The sequence continues at coordinate 27,841 of NHBL01000047.1, read as the reverse complement.
CCTCTATCATCTTTTTTAATAAGCTTNACATCAACTTCTTGNCCTTCTTTAAGAAAATCTTCAACTTTATTTGTTCTTTCATGTTGAATTTCAGAAATATGNACTAANCCATCAACATCAGGAGCAATTCTTACNAANGCTCCAAAGTCCATTAANTTNACAACTTTTCCTTTATANACNTTATTTANCTCAGGAACAAAGCTNTAACCTTCNAGNACTTTTATTGCNGCTTCTANCATTTCTTGATTTAAACCAGAAACAATACATCTNCCATCTTCTTCAACATTAAGCTCACATTCATATTCTGCACATAGAGCTTTTATATTCTTNCCTTGTGGCCCTATAACCATACCTATTTTTTCTACAGGAACAGTTGTCATTAACATTTTAGGAGCATGAATTGACATATTTTTTCTTGGNTCAGATAANCATTTATTCATCTCATCTAATATATGCAATCTACCTTCTTTTGCTTGATGTAAAGCTTCTTTTAANATATCAATTGGTAAACCATCAATTTTTAAATCCATTTGAATGGCTGTTATACCTTCATCAGAACCTGCTACTTTAAAATCCATATCACCTAAATGATCTTCTGTACCTAAAATATCAGTTAAAATTGCGTATCTATCTTTACTTTCCATAATTAAACCCATAGCTATTCCTGCAATTGGTTTTTTAATTGGAACACCAGCATCCATTAATGCAAGAGTACTACCACATACTGTAGCCATAGATGANGAACCATTAGATTCAGTAATTTCTGAAACTAACCTAACTGTATACGGAAAATCTTCATTNTCAGGCATACTTGGTTTNATAGCACGTAAAGCAAGGTTTCCNTGTCCAATTTCTCTTCTTGAAACACTAAACATCCTTCTCACTTCACCAACTGAAAAAGGNGGGAAATTATAATGTAACATTAAATTTCTATATGATAAACCNTCTAAATCATCTATCATTTGTTCATCTCTTTTNTTNCCTAAAGTNGTAACNACNATAGCTTGTGTCTCACCTCTAGTAAATAAACATGAGCCATGAGTTCTAGGAAGTATAGATGACTCAATATCTATATTTCTTACTGTTTTACTATCTCTTCCNTCAGCTCTGCTGCCATCTAAGGTTTTTTCTCTTAAATCATCAGATATTNNNTTNTTNATNTAAGATTTAATTTCAGAAATNTCNTCTGGAAATTCTTCTGACAAATCTTCTACTANATCATTTACNAAAATATCAACATCTGCGTATCTACTNGCTTTNTTTTTTGGTTGATTTAACGGGTCNATTTTACCTTCTATTTTTGATTTNATANCTTTTACTAAATCAGGATTCATTTCTTCNCCCTTAATGTAATTNAATTTNTCTTTTCCAACTTTTTTTACNAAATCAAGCTGTAATTGAACAATATCTTTTATTACTTCATGNGAATATTGTACNGCNGATATAAAATCATCTTCGCTAATAAAATCAGCNGAACCTTCTACCATTAGTATAGAATCAGCAGTACCAGACACTATAACTTCCATATCACTAGTTTCTAATTCTTCTTTATTAGGGTTTATGATAAATTTACCATTTTCATCTCTTCCAATNCTTACAGANGCAACTGGACCATCCCATGGAATATCTGATATTGAAAGNGCTGTTGANGCACCTATAGTACCAAGAATNTCTGGATTNATACTNCCATCNTAAGANAAAACATTAATNAATACCTGTGTTTCNTGGAAAAAATCTGANGGAAACAGNGGCCTNAGTGGTCTATCTGTTANTCNAGATGCTATTATTTCATGCTCTGAAGGTCTAGCTTCTCTTTTGAAAAANCCNCCAGGTATTCTACCTGATGAATANAATTTTTCTCTATATTCTACTGACAATGGAAAAAANCTTCTNTTATCAGAAGGTTTTTTNGAACATGTAACTGTAACTANTAATACAGTTTCTCCATANGTGACCATAACNGANCCATTNGCTTGTTTAGCTATTTTTCCTGTTTCTATACATAAATCTTGGCTACCAAAATTTTTACTTATTTTCATTATATTATTATTTAACCTCTTTATTCTTTCAGTTTGTACTTCTTTTATTTTCTTATATTTAGTTTTTTAATTATAGATAGATAACTTTCATTATTTTGTTTTCTGACATAATCTAAAAGCTTTCTTCTACGTGAAACCATAGCAATTAAACCTCTTCTACCACTATGATCTTTTCTATTTTCTTTTAAATGATCAGTAATAGTATTGATTCTTTGGGTTAAAATTGCAATTTGNGATTCACTAGAACCTGAATCATTAGCATTACTACCATANTCTTTAATAAGTTCTGCTGTTTTTTCTTTTGTTATTGACATTTACTACTCCTTTTAATCTCTAATAGATAAACAGTATTTTTTATCTTCTTCCAATTGTTTTGCTAAAAATTTGATATTTTTAAACTTTTTTTCTTCTCTAATATACTCTATAAATAGTATTTTTACACTCTTNCCGTAAAAATCTTTATTNNTTTCGACGGTAAATATATGACTTTCTATAGTTTCTTCCTTGTTATTTGTTACNGTAGGTCTAAAACCTATATTACACATCCCTTTATANATATTTTTTTCTATAATTATNTTTACAAAATAAACACCTCTTTGAGGTACAATTTGACTTTTATTATATAATGAAATATTTATAGTTGGATATCCAATAGTTTTACCTAGGCCTTGCCCCTTAATAACTTTACCTGAAATTGAATAGTTTCTACCTAGCATTAAATTAGCATTATTAATATTTCCATTATTAATTGATTTTCTTATTAATGTACTTGAAATAATTGTACTAGAATCATTTTGTTCTGGTTTTATAATATGTAAATCAAAATTNCTANTTTGGTAGTTATCTTTTAGGAATTTTGCATTNCCCTCTCTNTTATNCCCAAAACCATTATCATANCCCATNACAACATCTGTNGGTAAAAATGTTTTAATTATTTTATCNAAAAANTTNGTTGCTGATATNTTTGATAGTTCTAAATCAAATTTAATTATTATTANAACATCAATNATTGATTTAAAATACTTATTTAATACATATATCTTTTCATCCATTGATTCTGATAAATAATATTTATTGTTTATGTNTGTGTTTAGAATACTATAAGGATGNGGATCAAATGTAATTAAAATTTTATTATTACTGTTTATTTTGTTACTAGCAATATTATTCATTGACTTAAGAATTTTTTTATGACCTANATGCAAACCGTCAAAAGAACCAATTGTTAAGATTGAATTATTATATTGTAATTTAGTTAATTCGTTATATGTTGTTGTGATTGTAACCACAGCTTTAAATCCTCTGCACTTATTGAAGCTAACNTNTCAAAAGAACCTACCCTTGACCTAACTAATGAATCTACNTAACCTTCAGTATTTAATTTATGNCCAATATCTCTTGCTAAAGATCTAATGTAAGTACCNTTNCCNCANATCACCTTAATNGANATAAAATTATCTNTNTAGGAAAGTAATTCTATANTATGAATAATTATTTTTCTTGGATTTTGCTTAATCTTNATTCCCTTTCTAGCAAGAGAATACATTCTTTTACCTTTATGNTTTAGAGCTGAAAACATAGGCGGAATTTGATCAATTTCNCCAATNAATTGATTAAGNNCCTTATCTATTATTTTTNCATTCAAAGATGGGCATTTTTTTNTAGCTGTTATTTTACCTGTAGAGTCTAANGTGTCNGTTCTTTTTCCTAAAANAATATCTACAACATATTCCTTTTCCATCTCCATAATAGNNGATACTTTTTTTGTCATCTTACCTGTACAAACTACTAANANNCCTTCNGCAAAAGGGTCTAATGTTCCAGCATGNCCAACTTTTAGGGGACGAATGAAAGGTTTGAGATATTTTATAATATCATTAGATGTCCAATCAGGTCTTTTCCAAACAGAAACTATATAACCTTCTTTATTTTCCATCAAGATTTATAAACAACTTATCTAGTTTGTCATAATATTCAATTGAATCATCAAAATAAAACTTTAACTCAGGAATATTTTTACTGGTAATTTGCTTACCTATAAGACCTTTTATATATTTTGATTTTTTATTTAATTCTTTTGAAACTTCATCTGNAGTTAATNGGTTATCAATTACACTAAAATGAATTTTAGCATTTCTNATATCTCTTGAAATATTNACTTTTGAAATAGTTATTATACCTGANCCCTCAACATTAAACTCTTTAAGNATAAAATCACTTAATATGATTCTAATTTCCTTACTTAGTCTTTCATTTCTTTTGTAAGGTCTTTTTTTAAAATCCATAAATTAACCTAAGGTTCTTTTTATTTCCTTGATTTCATAAACTTCTATAACATCACCTTCNTTAAANTCAGTAAAACCTTTAACNCCTATNCCACATTCAAAACCTTCTTTAACTTCATTNACATCATCTTTAAAACGCTTTAANCGATGTNAAGACNCCNTCGTGTAANAGNTCATCATCTCTTTTTACACGAAGCATNGAATTTCTTACNACCTTACCTGATTTTATNGATGANCCAGCTATTATACCAAGTTTTGGTACNTTAAATTGTTGAAGNACATGAGCNATNCCNGTCACTTCTTCAACNTTTTCAGGNTCTANTAAACCTTCAAGNGCAAGTTTTACNTCTTCTATNGCTTCATANATAATTGAATAATTNCTTAAATCAACTTCAAGTTCTCTAGCNTTTAATTTAGCCTCTGGNGTTGCTTTNACATTNAATGCAATTATAACAGCCTGNGATGCNGCTGCNAAAGTTACNTCNTTATCATTTATATTTCCTGTTGATCTATGAACTATCTTAACNGATACTTCANTAGTNGAAAGAGACATCAAAGAATCACTTANCGCNTCAATTGANCCATCAACATCACCTTTNATAATTATATTTANCTCTTTTACTTTACCTAAAGATATTTCTTTACCAATCTGGTCTAAAGTTATTTTTCTAAANCTTCNTTGTTCAGCCTCTCTTTTTANTTGAGCTCTTTTCTGTGCAATNTTTTTAGCTTCTCTATCATCTTTCATTACAATNAACTCTTCACCAGAATTTGGTACATCTGAAAANCCTAAAATCTGTACNGGGTCAGATGGTAANGCTTCTTGTATTCTAACNTTTCTTTCGTTTAAAAGTGCACGAACTTTTGATGATTGTGAACCACATATAAATATATCACCNACTTTTAACGTACCTTTTTTAATAAGNACGGTTGCTATAGNNCCTAANCCTTTNTCTAATCGTGCTTCAACAATNGTTCCACGNGCTGGNANATCTTGNCTAGCTTTTAAATCTAACANTTCAGCTTCTAAAGANATCTTTTCTAACAAATCATCCATACCTGTNCCTACTGTTGCNGATATTTCTGCAGATTGTAAACTACCACCCCAATCTTCAACTAANATNTTNTTTTCAGATAACTTTTGTTTNATAAGATTNACNTCAGCAGANGGNCTNTCAATTTTATTAATTGCTACTATTATTGGTACATTAGCAGCTTGAGCGTGATCAAATGCTTCNATNGTTTGTGGCATTATTTTAGTTTCATCTGCGGCAACGACAATTACAACTAAATCNGTTATTTGTGCACCTCTAGCTCNCATCGCAGTAAAAGCTTCGTGTCCAGGAGTATCTAAAAATGTTATTTTCTTTCCNCTNCTCANCATTACCTCATANGCACCNACATGTTGNGTAATNCCNCCTGATTCNCCAGCNACAACATTTTCATTTCTAATNTAATCAAGAACTGATGTTTTTCCATGATCAACNTGCCCCATAACAGTNACTATAGGNGGNCTTGANATAGCATTCTCATGATTGTTNTCATCNACATCAGCAATTTCTATTTCTAAANTAGAATCTTGTATTTTTTCCTCATGTATTTCAANTTCAAATTCATCNGCCACCATAATCATAGTTTCCATNTCTAATCTTTGNTTTATAGTAACCATAAGNCCAAGNGTCATACACTNCATAATAACATCTTGNACTGGAATATCCATAGANNGAGNAAACTCATCTACNGTTGAAAATTCAACTATATTAATAACNTTTTTTACNCCCTCTTCATCNATAATAATTTCTTCNTCTTTTTTAGACTTCTTTTTTTTAGATGATTTTTTTGTTANTTGTGAAACNGAAGTTTTAANNGAACCTGTATCTTGTTTCTTTTTNGTAGTATTTATTCTNTCAGCTATAGANGATATATCAATTTTTTTAAGCTTTCTTTCTGGCTTTTTAATATTAATTTTATTTTCGGTTTTGANATTTNCNTTACTTNTNNNNGTTTTNNNATCTACAATTTTTGATTTAGGCTNTTCATCAATNATTACTTTTCTNATATTAATAACCGGNTCTTGTTTTATCTGAGTCTTTATTTTNTTTTCTTCTTCTTNAGNTTTANTTTNCTTTTTATCAANATNAGNGGAAGGTTCTTCTTTCACTGCCTCTTCAATTTTTTCAGGTTTATCAATATCTTGATTAGGGTGATGAACATTTAATCGCGCCTTTTCTTTTCTTAACCTATCTACNGCACTAACATCTTGATAGAATTGATCTAATATTTTTGCATGTATTTCATTAGATATTGAAGACATAATAGTATACTTTTCACTATTTAAAGTCTTTAAAAANTCAATAATTTCAATGTGTGAAATATTGAGTTCTTTAGCTATATCAAATATTCTTCTGACTTTACCCATAATTTTTGTTTCTTNCCTATTTAATTTTTAAAAAGTTNTTTTATNTTTTCTANACTCTTAGCGCCTATGCCTTTNGTTTTTAATAATTCCGANTCTGTNGAATCAAGAAAATCAGATANNGTTTTAATATTGTTATCAGCAAAGTTAGATGACTGAGTGGNAGTNAAACCTTTAACNTCAGATAATANNGTCTCNTCTGATAANGNTTCTTCATTTGATGTATTANNATCTTNATCTTTATCAGCNGTACCTTCATAATCTGTTCGTTTGACAGATTCAATTGTNTANCCGGTTACTTTAGATGCTAATTTAATATTATGACCATTTCTNCCAATAGCAATGGCTAAGTCCTCATCTTCAAAAACTGCAACTGCATAAGGTCTNTCCTCATCCATATATAAATCATAAGGTTTAGCNGGTGCAATAGCTCTTGTGATAAGAATTTCAGGAGTTTCGCTCCAATTTATGATATCAATTTTTTCACCATTTAACTCTCTAACAATAGATTGAATTCTACTACCTCTCATACCTACGCAGGCACCAACAGCATCAATTCTCCTATCTGAAGAGTGAACAACAACTTTACTTCTATCTCCAGCAGCACGNGCAATTGACTTGATTTCAATNATTCCATCTTCAATCTCAGGAACTTCAATCTCAAATAATCTTTCNAGAAATTTATCNCTTGTTCTTGAAAGNCTTATTTCNGGACCTTTTGCTGTNGATGATATNGTNCTTATCATTGCTCTAATAATTTCACCTCTTCTATATCTATCTGTNGGCATTTGTTGATCTCTAGGTAANACCATTTCAGTATTTTCATGNANNACAAAAATTCTATCTTTTTGAATTTGATGCACATTACCNATTATTACTTCATTAGCTTTTGAATTAAACTGTTGTAAAATTGCTTCCTTCTCNATGTTTTTAATTTTTTGTGATAAAAACTGTTTTGCATGAAAAATCAATCTNCTGCCAAAAGAGGCTGGATTAATTATTTCAATAAAAGGGTCACCTACTTCTAAATCTGGTTCAGTTATATGAGCATCTTTTAAGCTTATTTCATGTACTGGGTCTGACACAGAATCAACAATAACCTTTTCTTGATAAATTTCAATTTCACCTTTGTCCATATTAACAATACAGCTAAAATTATTGTTATCTTCNCCATACTTTTTATGCATTAAACTTACAAAAAGCTCCTCAATGATATAGCTTAGATTTACAGTTTCTATATCTTTATCTTTTGCTATAATTTTAAAAGCATCTATAATATCTTTATTTATCAATTTTCATCCCTTTCACACAAAATATTTTTAACGTATAAAAAGAAAGAGGGTTAGTAAGCCCTCTTTCAATCACATAAAATTATAAAATATTTTACTATTATTTCAATTATTTTTTCAAAAGATTTTTTACTTTACTTAGTGCAATACTATTTCTTTCTACCCAACTAGAATATTGCTGATTTCTNGTTAANGGTGCATTATCTTTAGACNGATCAAANAAATNGCTTGCTTTCTCNTATGAAGATAAAGCTTTCGAATAATCTTCTAATTCCATATGTATATTTCCTAATTTATAACTNGAATACCCTTTTTGAGCATTTGANTCTGAATACTTATTAGCTGCGCTATATTCATTTTTTGCTAGCTGATATTCATTGTTATCAGCATAGTAGTCACCTGCTACTATATATGCTTGNGTTTTAAACCAATTATTTTCAAAGCTATTTTTAATACTATTNATTTTATTAATAACTANTTTNTTAGTTGAATCAGAACTTTCATTATTAACAATAAATGCTAAATAATTTATATATCTAGAATCAGGGTATAATTTATAGATTGAATCAATTTGAGAGCTAAGTGTATTTGTATAATAATCTGGATTATTAAGACCATTATTAATTAATTGAATCATNATTTCATCAACAGCTAATTTTGAATTTGATTGATATTTATCATTTAAATTTTGATAATAGCTTAGNCCNCCAATTATTGATGCTATTACNATTAATCCCACCATTATANTAGCACTATTATTTTTTGAATACTGAATAGCAGAAATTAACTTTTCAGCTATAGGATCTTTTTTTATTTCTTCTTTTTTCATATTTCTCCATATTGTGTACCCTCGCCCCGAATCGAACAGGGATCCATTGCTTAGGAGGCAATTGTTCTATCCTTTTGAACTACAAGGGCAAGTAATTTATTAATTCAAAAAAGCGTGTTAATTTAAAAATTGCAAAGTTAGTAAGCAATAACATGTTTATTCATTTTTTTAATAAATAGTAATATTAATATAAAAATCTACAATTTTACCTCTAATACTATTTTAATAATTAATTATATATTAAATTATGTATAGAAGTGAGTATGTTGAAATTATCAGAACTTTCAAACTAAATAATAGAGTTTTACTTTTATGCTTCAAAAGCAGGCCTTTCTGTAATGGATTAAGGAAACTTGCGATTTATAGAGAAGACTCGTACCTACTTAATAAAGAGGTAATCTGATAATCCATACTCACTTTTTTATTTTATCTAAAATCTTATTTATAATATTTTCTTTAGCTGAAACATAAAATTCTATATAATTGTCTTGTTCTTTCATATTTATTACTTCACATTCTCTATATATTTGATCTATTAGCTTTCCTTCGCTGTAATTAACGCATATTTTTTGTTTAATATTGCTTTTAGTTATCTTTTTTTTAATTGATTTAGATAAATCTTCAATATTTAATTTTTTATATGCAGAAATAAATATGGCTTTAGGGTAAAGAATTTTTAATTTATCTATTAAAATTTTATCCATTAATATATCTATTTTATTAAATACTATCAAAAAATCTTTATCACCTATTTTCAAATAATTTAAAACAGTATTGATGCTTTCAAGATGCATTTCGTATTCTGAAGAAGAAATATCAATTATCTTTAATAATAAATCACTATCTGATAATTCCCCAAGTGTAGATCTAAATGATGCAATCAAATTATCTGGTAAATTTCTTATAAACCCTACAGTATCACTTAGTATAAAGGAGTTATTTTTATCTATTTTTATTCTTCTAGTGCTTGTATCAAGAGTTGCAAACAATTCGTCTTTAACATAAGCTGTTTTTTGCGAAACTGATCTCATTACTGTTGATTTGCCAGCGTTTGTATATCCCACTAGAGAAACTTTATAAATATTTTTTCTATTTTTCTTTTGTGTTGTTCGAGTATTTGATATTTTTTGTAATTCTTTTTTTAATTTTAATATCTGATTTCTTACTAATCTTCTATCAATTTCTATTTGAGTTTCACCAGGCCCTCCTCTTGTTCCAACACCGCCCATTTGTCTTTCCAAATGAGTCCATTGTCTAGTTAGTCTTGGTAGTAGATATTCTAGTTGTGCTAATTTTATCTGGGTTTTAGATTCTTTTGTTTTTGCGTGTTTTTTAAAAATATCTAAAATAATACCCGTTCGGTCTTTTATCATTACCTTATCTTTAAAAAAAGATTGAATATTTTTTATTTGACTGGGCGAAATATCATTATTTATTACTACATATTTACATTTCTGTTCAATGGCAAAATCATATATATTTTTTAATTTTCCTTTGCCTAAATAATATTTAGGGTCGATTTTTTTTCTATATTGAATAATTTTATCAATCACATTCCCACCTAATGTATTTATCAGTCTCTCCAATTCATTGATTTGATAATCGTCTTCCATTGATGGAGAACCAATAAATAATCCAACAATAATTACATCATCCTCTATTATATTTTTATTCTGATCTGGATGGTCTTGCATTTGCTAGAATCATTTCAAAAATTAGAAATAAAAGTAATGTATATATAAAATATTTAGATAAATCTGCCCTGTAAAGAAATTTATTAATGTTACTAATCCCTTTATTTGATTGATCGTAATTAATGATGTTTTTTGTTAAATCTGTATTGATTTTATTATAATTTAATTCATCACTAAAATTTAATTTAGATGGATTAAAAGATACAATTTTATGCAAGGAATCACTAGCAACAATACCTTTGGTATTTCTTGTGCTAATTAAAGGGTTATCTTTGCTGTATACTTCAATTATATTTTGATATAAATCTTGTATTTTATATTTCTCTTTTTCTATTTCCTCATTGATAAATACTTCATTTAATATTTGATTATTTTTGGTGTAATCTATTAGTTCATTCAAAGTGATTTTATATAGAAAAGGTGCAGAAGTAATTGAATTTTTACTAAATATATTATTTCCTTCATTAAGTATTAATCCAAATAAATCAAAATTGTTATTACCAAATTTGTAACGTGTCCAAACAGATTCATTTGAACTAACTTTAAATTTAGTATTAGCTGTTGAAGTGTGTGAAAAATATTTATTTAACTTTATTTTATGATTGATAAAATTTCTATATCTATTAACATCATTATCTATAATCTTTACAGTATCATAATTATTTAAATTATTATAATTATATGAGCTTTGCACGACCAATGAGTCATTCAATTCAATTAAAAAATTATTTTTCAAAGCATCTTTTGTACTAGGAAATAAAATTAGATGTGAATTATCAGATTTTAAATGATCTGAAATTATAGACTTATGGGAATTTAAAAAAAGGTCATATCCACAAAAAATTAATAAATTTTGTGATTCAATTAAATTAGAATATTGATTAATACCTGTTGTGTAAATATATTCAACATTAAAAAAATTTGAATCAAGATTGTTTGTAACTATTTTAAATGAACTTAAAATTGAATGTAAATATTTTCTATCGCTTTCATTATCATATAAAACTAAAGCATTTATTTTGTCTGGTATATCAAAAATAAATGAATTGTAGTTATCTTCAACCCTATCATCAGAAAGGTCTTTTTTAGTTTCTAAGTATTCTAATTTAAAAACTATTTCAGAATTAGGCCTCAAATCTAGCTCAAGTTGAATGGTATCTAAAATATTTGAATATGATTTTAAATTTATTTGCTTTGAATATAGAGGTAATTGTTGTTCTATATATATATTATTATCAAAATTATAAAAATTATTATACACACCTATATTAAGAAGGATATTTTCTGGAGAACTATTACCAATCCCTATTTCAAATATAAATTTACCATCAATATTATTGATTAAATCAACATTAGATATATATTGATTATTTTCTGAAATTGGTATGTAGTGATAAAAAATATTATGATTATAATTTTTATCTCTAGTTAACATCTGTTTAGCTTCTTCAATAAAACTTATATTAGAATTGGAAATTAAATGTATATTGCTAACATAGTTACTATCTTGAGTTAAAAATTTATCCATACTATTATATTTAAAAATTTTATCGTCTAAATTTATATAATTTATATCATTAGAATTAAAGTCGTCATAAATATAGCCCTTTTTGAAAGTAGCAATTTTTAATTTAGAATCTGATTGGCTATTATTTGATATGTTATTAATAATATCATTAATTAAATAAGATCTTTCTTGATTATTTATCAAACCAAATTTATTTGAGAAAGAATCATCNATATAAATATGATTTACTACCTTATTTTCATTATTTTGAGTAGATGAAACTAACTGATCNGNAGTTGGTCTCATAATAATCATTAAAATAATAATTAATATTAAGGTNCGTAATATTAAGAGNAGAATATTTATTAATTTTAANCNATTTATCTCAGTAGTTTTTANATTNAGNAAGTATTTAATTGTACTNANTTTTTCAACCCTATATTTTCTTCTATTAATTAAAAATATAATGATAGGTATTGTTGGGATTAACCAAAAAAATATTGGTAGAGGATTTAAAAAATTCATAGNATATATTGTAATAATAAAGCTGCACTTATTGGTATTGTTAAATTATCGTTCAATCTATAAAAAGAAAATAATTCAACCAGCGTTATAATCACTGATATAAATAATAATAAGAAAATATTTATATNAAAGAATATTAAAAGAATTATANATGTACTAACCAGNAAAGCAAAAGANCCTTCAAGTGACTTATTATTATAAATTTTAGTTATTCCATATCTAACACCAATTAGAGCAGCAAATGAATCAGAAATACTCATTATTAATAATGATGATATAATAATAGATGTATCAGTAAAAAAGTANACTGTAATTAANCATCCTACTAAATAATATGNTGCGCCAGTAACATTATTTTTTTTCTTTTCAATNTCTCTGGTTACTCTANTAAAAAAATAATAATAAATTTTTCCAAGGGTCANTANGTAGTGTCTGGATANATCTAAAAATGTAAAAGTAATTGTAATGGGTAACAAAATATACAAAAGTGTCTCNCTTTCAATAAATAATAATGAAAGAGGAATAATTGAGTCAAATAAATGAATTATTTTTCTCAAAAATTCATTTTTATATTTTAATTGATTAGATATGTTCAAGCTCCTTAAATCTAGCAATAATATCTGGAGCTTTGTAGAGACCAGAACCAACAACAGTTACATCCACACCAGTTTCATATACTTTATTAATCGTCTTTAAATTAACACCCCCGTCTACACCGATAACAATATCTTTTCTTTTATTTTTTTCTTTACATAAGGAGTCTATATTTTTCATCTTTAATAAAGTTTCATCTATAAAACCTTGTCCTCCAAATCCAGGCGAAACTGACATTACCAATATATAATCTANTATATCTATATATTCAGTTAANACTTCATATGGTGTTTCAGGTTTAATAGCAAGACCACATTTAACATTCTGATTTTTTATTTTTTCTAAATCTTNTCTAATGGTACTACTTGCNTCATAGTGAAATATTAGNGTGTCTGATCCAGCTTNAATAAAATCATCAAAGTAATTAGATGGATTNTCAATCATTAGATGTGTTTCAAGATGTAAATCTGTAAGTTTTCTTATAGCCTTCACTATAAATGGACCAAATGTGAAATTTGGTACAAAATGGCCATCCATAGAATCTATATGCAANCTTTCAGCTCCAGCANCTTTTACTATANCTATTTGTTCTTTTAATNTCGAAAAATCTGCTGANAATAGTGAGGGGGAAATAATTCTTTTCATATANCTCCTATTTTTTAACTGTAAGATTTATTTTATCGGTTATTCTACATTCNCCAAANGGAAATTGATCTATAACTTTATTACTAGGTATCTTTAAATCTGAATTTACNTANTCAATTTTTCCAATTAATAANCCAGATTTTTTAATTTTTTCTAANGCTAAATCTAAGTCTAAATCTATTAAAATTGGTATCTTATAAAATTCTGGAGCATACNNACCTTTGCTAACATATAAAGTTATAGCTTTATCCTTAAAAACTTTTTCTCCACTAANAGGAAACTGCTTCCAAACTATATTCTTNTTATATTTAATACAATTTTCTAAAATATTATCAAATCCNATATTAANATCTATAGTTTCAGGNGATGTGCAAACAATATCCCAATAGTCATAAAATACGGTATCAATTTTTATACCTATACTTTTTAATATATTAATAGCAATATTTTTGCTTTTATATTTTAAATCAGGNACTANATAGGTTTCTTTTTCACCTAAAACTTTTAAATCAACTATTGTTCCAGATTTTACTTTTTTTCCACTTGAAGGTATTGTATTAATAATCTTTCCTACAGTTTCACCTTTAGATGAAGGTACATATTGAATCCTCATTTCTAAGTTTTTGTTATCAATTAATACTTTACCTGTAGATATATCGTGATTAACAACNTCAGGAACAGTTGTTTCTTTTACATAGAAAANATATGGTAATATTAACATATCACAAATAATATAGACGAGNATAAAAGATAAAAATGTTGTTAATAAATATTTTATAATATTTTTAATCATATTTAATTATTCTTGCTGCAAAAACCCCATCAAAACCATTTGTTCCTGGCATTATAGANAGACAACCATTATTATCTACAAATTTATTTGATATAAATTTATCAGCATTATCTAATTTAAAATTAGTATTAGAATTTAAAAAATTCTCAACAATCTGCCAATTTTCTTCTATTTCAATAGAGCAAGTACTATAAACTAGAGCCCCACCCTTTTTTATATATTTTGAAACATTTTCTAAAATTGACTTCTGAATCNGATTCATTTCCTTTATNTGCTCAAAATTTCGTCTCCATTTTAAATCTACTCTTTTAGATAAAACACCTGTNCCTGTACAGGGAACATCTATTATCCCATAATCATATGATTCTACTTTAGAAATTGATAAATCTGCTTGATGTAAATTTATATTTTGACTNGGAAATTTATCTAAATATTGGNTAGGAAATTCAAGCCTTTTATNNTCTATATCATAAGAATTTATTGNNGANTTACCATTANTNTATTCATTAATGTANCTCATTTTTCCACCAGGAGCTGAACATCCATCAAATATAACTTTTTTTTCTTTAGGATTTAATAANTNAACTACTAATCCATTAGANGGNTTTTGNACAGANACTAAATCGTTTGTTATTAAATCACTTTTTAAAATTTTCTGTACATTGGTTGAAGTAAAAAAAATATCAATTATTTTACTTTTTTCATAAATAATATTTTCTTTNTTTAANTATTCAAAAATTTCNCTTTTTGATGACTTNTTAGCATTTATTCTAAACCATATTTTAGGTTCAGTGTTATTATGTTTTAATAAATTTAANAATTCTTTATCACTTCTATTNATAGCCCANCGATCTATCATCCAATTTGGTTGACTGTATTTGATTGATAAATCATTAATATCTTCATCTTTNATATCAATATTGTCAGAAAGCTTTCTCATAATAGCATTTATNAGATTACATTTTTTTTTATCTATAGATTTACAAAGATCNACTGTTGAATTAACAGCNGCATAGCTTGGNACTGAATTAACATAANATAATTGATAGACACCAATCCTAAGAANNGTTTTATATTTNATTAATAACTTTTTATACTTCCCATTATAAAATTTNGAAATAAAGTAATCCANCTTNGNTTTATGTCTNATNACACCNAATACTATATTATGCATNAANCGAATTTCATCATCTGAAAAATTACTATTTATNCTATTGCTTGACAATAGATAGTCAACTCTAATTGATTTTTTTTCGTTATCAAATAAAATTTTAAAAATATTTTTTCGAATATTAATATTTNAATTATTCAAGNATGTATTCTTTGTTATCTAGGGTTTTAATAAAGTCTTTTGATTGAACTTTTTTCTTTCCCTCTAATTGTATGGAAGAGACNGAAATTAAACCTGAATTAACTTTTATAAGNAGNTTATCNTCTGAAGGTAACAATTTTCCANGCACTATATCNTTATTAACANCTNTTTCTTCTANATGNGANCCAAAAAGCTTAATTCTTTTNTTATTAAATATTGCATACGANCCTGGATANGGNTCAAACGCTCGTATTTGATTATGGATTGNNACACATTCGTTAGACCANTCAATTTTATATTGTTCTTTTTTTATTTTAGGAGCAAGAGTTTTTTTAGACTCATCTTGNACAATTGGTTTAGAATGTCCNTTTTTTAAGTCAGCTAATACNTTAATAAGCAATTNAGAGCCTAATTTACCTAGCTTTTCATACAAATATCCAAAATTAACATCATTNGNTATTGNAAATGTATTTTGAGCNAAAATNGCACCTGAGTCTATTTTTTTATTTAAATTTATTATAGANACACCTGTTTCCTTGTCTCCATTAAGTAAAGCATACTGAATAGGNCTAGAGCCTCTATATTTTGGTAATAATGATGGATGAATATTTACTGCACCANATTTTGGAATATTAATAATACTATCTGGAAGAATGCTGAAAGCAACAACAACAAATAAGTCTGCATTNAGTTNTTTTAATTGNTTAAATAACTCNTCAGACCNTACATCATTTGTCTCAATAATTGGAATATTCAAATCAAGAGCTTTTTGTTTTACAAAGGATGANGTNTATTTTAAACCTCTACCAGATTTACGATCTGTATTTGTAACAACTGATAANAAATTATTATCTGATTNATANAAACTCATTAAGGGNTNNAAACAAAANTCTGGATTTCCAAAAAAAACTATTTTCATTTATTTACAATATCTACTATATAATTTTTGATTACATTNACATTGGTTTCNCCTANATCTAANATAACTATTTCTTTTTTATCACCNTGNAAACCTTTNACTGTNCCTTTAATACCNCCAGCAGTAACGACNTTGTCACCCTTTTTAATATTATCTAGCATANTTTTAAAATCATCTCTTTTTTTATTTTGTGGTCTAATNATTATAAAATAAAAAATGGCAAAGATTACAATCATTGGAAATACTGTAGAAAAAATATCCATTTAAACTCCTATTTAAATTGTCTTATATTTGTNATAATTTACTATATATAAAATAGAAAGAAAAATGTTCAAAATAGGAAATNTAGAAATAAAGTCNCCNCTTTTCTTNGCGCCTATGGCTGGCGTTACAGATCATCCNTTTAGATTAATATGTAAACAATATGGAGCAGGTGTTGTNTATACNGAATTTGTAAGNGCTAATGGCATTATTAGAGAAAATTTAAAAACATTAGAAATGATGAAGTTTTCNGAAGAAGAAAGACCTTTAGGNATACAAATATTNGGGGATGATGCTGAGGTACTTGGAAAATCTGCAAAAATGGTTAATGAAATGTTTAAGCCAGATATTATCGATATTAATTATGGATGNCCAGTNCCCAAAGTAACAAAATCTGGAGCTGGNTCAGGAGCAATGAAAGATTTATGTGTTATGGATGATATGACTGCAGCTGTGGTTGANTCNGTAAAAGGAACACCTGTAACAGTTAAAATGCGNGCTGGNTGGGATCAAGAAANGATTATATCTACAGAAGCAGGNCTAAGACTCGAAAAAATTGGTGTAAAAGCAATAACCTTACATCCTAGGACTACATCNCAAAGGTTTACAGGTAAAGCTAACTGGGAGCTAATTAAAGAATTAAAACAGGCAGTCAATATACCAATTATAGGAAACGGAGATATAAATACTATTGAAGACTATAAAAATATGATTGATCAGACTGGCTGTGATGCAGTAATGGTTGCAAGAGGAGCACTTGGTAATCCATGGATCTTTCAAACAATATTAAACCATATTAATAATAAACCGATGGATTACGAACCAAATTTAAAAGAGCGAATAAAAGTATGTAGAGAACATTTTGAATTATTAAAAGAAGATAAAAATAGCCATGTATGTTTAAATCTTACAAAAAAACATTTTAGCTGGTATTTAAAAGGTTTCAAAGGTGCTGTAGAATGGAGAAGAAAATTTATGTACTCTGAATCTACTGATGAAGTGCAGTCACTATTAGAAAAGTTCGAAAAAGAAGTTTATTAGAAAAATTATTTAAAGTATTACTTTAGATTAATTAACCACCATATTTCAAACCCATTTAGATAGTTACTAAACTTTCAAATTAATCAATTTGATTTTCTTTTGGAGATAATGCACCGCCAGATATTATAATTTTAATCGCCTCTTCTGAGCTCATATCTATTTCTTTAACATCTGAAGTAGGTATATATAACATATAGCCTGAAGTAGGATTAGGCGATGTTGGTAAAAATAGATGATAAAACTTTTTTCCATCTTTATTTTTTGATTCACCTGTAACAAGAGCTAATGTCCAAATACCCTTACGGGGATATTCTAACATTACCACTTTTTGAAAAGCGTCATTTTGTGAGTTAGAAATAGATTCAATAACACTTTTAATAGTTTTATATAATGTATTCACAATAGGAATTTGAGCAATGATCTGTTCAATTTTAGAAAATAAAATTCTTCCAAAGAAACTAGAAACTAAAAAACCAAATGTAAACACAAATGAGACGGTTAATATGAACCCAATAACCCAACTTGCATAAGGTTGAGTTGCATTAAATAACGTAGAACTTGGTAGTAAAATTTTAGTTATTGATTGAGCTGGGCCCACCAATACAGTTAACAACCATTTTAAAAGCCAAATAGTAGCTCCTATTGGGAATATTGAAAAGAAACCAATAAATATGTAATATTTAAATTTATTATTCATAAATGTACGTTAATTTACTTTCTCTCAAACCTTTTGTCAAGTTCGTCAGTTTTAATTGATACAACAATCGGCCTTCCATGAGGACAGTAATAAGGGTTTTTTGTTGCAAACAAATTATCAATTAAATTAACTCGTTCTTCCATGTCTAAATAATCACCAGCTTTAACAGCTGCTTTGCAAGAATAAGTAGCAGCAATATAATCTATATAACTTGAACTAATTTTTTTATACTCAATATATCTATCTAAAATATCATTTATAACTTCTTCTTCATTTCCCAGCTTTATTTCAGATGGAATACCTTCAATGATTATAGTATTATCGCCAAACTCACGCATTTTATATCCAATTTTTTCTAAATATGGTACAATATCTAAAAACCTTGTAAAATCTTCTGGGTCAAATTTTATAGTTTTTGGAAACAATGTTGATTGTGAAGGTAAAGGTTTAGAATCAAATGCTTTTTTTACTTTTTCATATAATACCCTCTCATGGGCGACATGCTGATCGATAACTAAAATACCAGAGGTAATTTCAGTTATTAGGTATTTATTATGAATTTGCCATACATGAGCATCTTTTTTAATTAAACTTTTAAAATTATTCTCATAATTTTCTAATCTGTCTACAGCACGCTCAACAACATCTTGATCTTCTTTATTATCTTCAAGATTATTACTGGAAAATTTTTGTGTAATATTATCTTCTGATTTTAAGTCAATAAGCATATTTAAATCCAAATCTAAAGACAAAGGATCAGAACCCTTATGCATTTTAGACTTTATATCTATATCAGGCAATACTTTAAATAAATCTCTTAACTTGTTTTTAATACTATTATTTATAAAATTTAGTATATCTAATTTTTTTGAAAATCTTGCCTCTATCTTTGTCGGATGAACATTAATGTCGAAAGTATCAGTCGGCAAATTAATAAATAATACATAAAAGGGAAATTCACCTCTTTGTACAGTTGAATCATAACAGTTTCTTATTGATTTTGAGATTGAATCATCCTCAATATATCTTCCATTTAAAAATAAATACTGCCCACCTCTTCTTCTTTGTAAAAGATTTAAACTACCTATATAACCTGAAATAGCATATTGACCATCTTTAGATTCTACATTTAAAACATCTTTATTGTATGAACTTCCAAACACCTGAACTATTCTATCTTTTAAACTGACAGAATGAACATTATATATAACTTTGTCATCAGATTTGTAAATAAAAGAAATATTAGGGTTTGATAATAAAAATCTTTTTACAATTTTTGTTATTCTTCTAAGCTCCTGTGTTGAAGATTTTAAAAACTTTTTTCTTGCAGGCGTGTTATAAAATAAATTCTTAACCTTTATTTCTGTACCTTTATTTGATCCAGTTTTTTCATTATTTTTTATATTGCCACCTTCTATATTTATGATATACCCTAGCTGCCCATCAATAGAAGATTTAATTTCAACCCTTGATACTGAAGCAATGCTTGGTAATGCTTCCCCTCTAAAACCTAAGGTTCCAATTTGTGTTAAATCATCAATTTTTGATATCTTACTTGTTGCATGCCTAGAAAATGCTAAATTTAAATCTTCATTATTCATTCCACAGCCATTATCAGATATATGAATTAATTCATGGCCGCCTTTTTTTACGCTAATCGTAATATCAGTCGCACCTGAATCAATAGAATTCTCAATTAACTCTTTTACTATTGAAGAAGGATTTTCTACAACTTCTCCAGCAGCAATCTGATTTATAATATTATCTGGAAGTATTGCAATTTTATTCATTATCTAAACCTTTAATAACTTTGCTTCTTAACTCTATAATTTTATCATCTAATTTAGCAATGATTGATTTTGCTTTATTAAGCGTTTTTTTACAATAACCTTTATCTTCTTTCAAGTCAATTAAATTTATTTTTACATTATAATATGCCCCATATGCTCCTGCATATGCCATCTCTCCTGCTGTACCTGCATCAGAAATACAATTTTTATTATTAATTTTTAAAACTTCTAAAGCTAAATTCATTGCAGATAATGATTTTTCTAATGTTTCTAAAGGAACTTCTGTTACTAATTTTGACATATTAAGAATTTCTAAATTTCTTAACTTAATTTCAGATTCAGTTTTTTTAGGTAATCTAAATGATGTCATCAATTGATCAAAAGCTAGCGTATCTTTATCAATTAAAACCAAAAATTCATTTTTTAATTCTTGAGATTTACATGCTATATCATTAATTATCTTTTTATCTTTAAATTGTTTTTTATCATGGCTTAGGTTTGCAACCATAGATGTCAANGATACTGANAAAGAACCAGCTAAAGCACTAATACTACCTCCACCTGGAGCAGGTGAATCNGACGCAACCTCATCTNCAAAATTAGATATAGTTTTATTTATAAGTTTTTCTGAATCATNAATCATATAATCAATAATTTTTTCATTACTTTTAAATTCATACATTTCATCCAATCCCATTGATTTAACCGCAATATGTATTAATTGACTATCTGAAACNCCATANGATTTATTTTGTTGTTTTAGATAATATTTTCCAGCATTAATTAAGCTATCTAGTGGAATTAATCCAACTAACTCACTTCCAGTAACACGTAAACCTCTTTTTTGAGCTTGAGACCTAACTTCCTCAAAAACTTTATGCACAGGAGTCTCTTTGTAATTAATTAAATTCATTGANACTTGAGCAACATTATACTCATCTAAAAACCACCCAACAGCTTTTACATGNTTTAGAGATCCTGGCACTTTAACCATAACACCATCATTATCTCTAATAATTTTACCATCTTTATCTCTTTTAGCTCTACCAGCCTCTCNAATATCTAATGCGATATCAGATGCAATTTTTTTATCACTAGTATTAAGATTTATATTATATGCTATTAAGAATTCTCTTACACCAATTGCCNTTACACCTGATTTTATATTTAATTTGTCTGGACCATAATCAGGTTTCCATTTTTTTAATTTTAATTTTTCGGACATNCCTTCATACTCACCTTTTCTTATTATGGCAAGATTTTGTCTATCTTTTGATGTTGCTGACATTTCATACATAAAAATTGGAATATTTAGTTTTTTAGCTACTTTCTGAGCCAATTGATGGGAATATTCTATACACTCATCAACAGTTACATTGTTGATAGGTATTAATGGACATACATCAGTAGCCCCCATTCTAGGATGTTCTCCTAGATGCGATGACATATCTATTAATTCAGATGCTTTAGATATAGCCAAATATGCAGCTTCTATAACATCATCAGGATGTCCAGCAAACGTAACAACTGTTCTGTTTGTATCTTTACCTGGATCTACATCTAATAATTTGATACCACTTATGGATGTAATTTCTGAAGTAATTTGACTAATAAGNCTTCTATCAATTCCTTCACTAAAATTTGGAACACACTCAATTAATTTCATTATTAACCTTTCAAATAATTCATTAAAATTAGTATTAAAATTAANACTGTCATATTCTTAAAAATTTTCCTAAAACTTGATTTTTTTCTAAATGACTGCTCTCTTAACTTAAACATATTATTTTAGTCCTGAAATAATACCAACAAGTTCATGAAANGGTGAAATAATAATACCAATTAAAGAAAATCCTGTTAAATAACCAATAATAATAATTGCAAATAAAATCTTTGGACCGTCCGATCTTAATTTATAGGAGAAATTAGGATTTATTTTATCCAAATAACCTCCAAATATTTGACCACCATCAAGAGGATGTATTGGTATTAAATTAAAAATAGCCANAGTCATATTAATAATAGCAAAAATATATAATAANAATCCAAATGAACTTAATTCTAATGTNTAATTAGAATACATAAATATACTTNNACCCATAAANCTGATTNNAANACAAGATACTAGACATAAAAATAAGTTAGAAAGTGGTCCAGCAAATGCAATTTTCATCATATCAACTCTTGGNTCTTTTAAATTTATTGGATTTACAGGTACNGGNTTTGCNTANCCAAACCCAATAAANAGTANCATCATTGANCCAATTGGATCTAAATGTGCTAGTGGATTNAATGTCAACCTGCCTTGNTATGCNGCTGTATTATCTCCTAATTTATATGCTNCATAAGCNTGNGCNAACTCNTGAAAAGANAATGAAAAAATTAAGGATACAATTAATATTANCCCTAATTGCATATCNTTTTGTAATAAACTTAAAATCATATTATTTTACCCTCTTGGATGACATAATTTATGCACTTCTTTTAAATAAGTCCTATCTAAATGAGTATAAATTTCTGTTGTATTTATATTTTCATGTCCTAAAATTTCTTGTACAANCCTTAAGTCTGCACCCCCTTCTAACATATGNGTCGCAAAACTATGTCTAAAAGTATGAGGAGAAACTTTTTTATTTAAACCAGAAGTTAAACAGTATTTTTTAATAATATTAAAAACAGCCATTCTGGTTAAAGGTTTGGAGCGATAACTTAAATATACATTCCNTATATTTTTATCTTTTATAGNTATTCTCGGTATGTTCATATAATCAACTATATACTTTTTGGCTTTAGCTCCAATAGGGACCAATCTTTCTTTTCTTCCTTTACCAAATATTTTAATATAATCTTCTTCNAGAAAAATATTAGAAAACTCTAAGTTTATTAATTCGGAAACCCTTATTCCTGTAGAGTAAAGTAAAGTCAAGATAGATATATCTCTTAACCCTGTCAATGCATTTATATCAACAGCATCAATAATAGATTCAATTTCATCAACAGTCAAAGTATCAGGTAAATTTCTTATATTTTTTTGTAACTCCAATAATTCAGATGGATCGTTTGAAGTGATTTCATTATCAAATAAATATAAGTGAAATTTCTTAATACTTGATATACAACGATTTATTGAAGAAGGTTTTTTNTTTTCTTTTGNTAAGTTTGATATATATGATCTTATTTCTTGNTATGAAATAGACTCAATATTATTTATACTTTTTTTATCTTTTAAAAAAAATAAGTAATTACTTAAATCATTTTGATATGATGTAACAGTATTATGGGATAATCTTAATTCAAATTTAATGAATAATATAAATTTTTTTAAATATGAATCCATATTAAGGTAAAATACTTGCTATATCATTGACATTAGGGTTTTGCTCTAGCACAGTACTTAAAACAACATATTTTGCACCTGCTTCTTTTAATTCAATTAATTGATCTTTATGCTTAATACCACCGCCCACAATAATAGGAATATTTACTTTTTTAGTTAAATGATTAACTAATTTATAGCTAACAGGGTACTTAGCCCCACTACCCATCTCTAAGTAAACAAATTTCATTCCAAAATATTCTGCTACAAGAACGTGATTTAATATATTCGAAAAATCGTTAGGATCTAAAGCAGTAGTTTGACTTGTGGTCTCTACTGAAGTTTTATGATCCGATGCTATTAATAGATATCCTGTTGAAATAACAGTTAATTTATAATTGTCAATTCTTTCAACCCCTTTAATTTGCTCTTCTATTAAGTATTTAGGGTTTCTACCGCTAAGAAGAGTAGTGAAAAGTATTGCATCAGCATATTTTGAAATTTGTTCTGATGAACCAGGAAATAGGATTAATGGCTTATTGATATATTTTTTTATTTTCTTTATTCGAAGGTGATAATTTTTATCTGAGATAGTACTTCCACCTACTAGTACACCCGAAAAATTATTCATATTAATTGAATTTATTAATTCNTCTAAAATATCNTCATTTTTAAAATCNGGGTCAATTAATGCAAGAACTCCAAAATCTTGATTAAGAANCTTTTCTAANAATGAATTATTCATTATAAGATGTTAAAAATTCAACTAAATCGTCTATATCTTTNTTACTTCTTTTTTCAGTAAANCTAAATTTAATAAGATTTTCATCTACANAATCAAAAAGTATTCCTTTTTNTTCTGATTTTGCATGAAGTTTANAAGCAGAAAATTTAGTTTTTACAGTAAATTCCTTAACAAAATCTGTCCTTTTATGAAATAAATCAAAACCATCAATTTGTGATATAAGCTTAGCAGCATATTGCGCTTTATTAAAACATAATTTTGCTAAACTTGGNAAACCTTCTTTTCCTANNAGNGACATATAAATAACAGCNCTTAATGCAAGCAANCCTTGATTAGTNCAAATATTAGAAGTTGCTTTAGATCTTCTTATATGCTGNTCTCTAGTTTGTAAAGTTAAAACAAAACCGTCTTTGTCATTAACATCAGTTGTCATNCCAACAACNCTTCCTGGTAATTTTCTTTTCAAATTTTCTTTAATTGNNAAAAGACCAAGGTACGGACCACCGTATGATAAATAATTACCTAAANACTGACCTTCACCTACATAAATATCNGCATTTGATTCACCAGGAGATTCTAAAATTGATAGCGAAATAGGGTCAGATGAAGCTACAAGTAAACCTTTATAATCTTTTAATAAATTTGAATATTTTTTCCAATCTTCAATATAGCCATAGTAATTAGGTGACTGAATAACGACACAAGCAACGTCATCCATATTTATTTTAGANACNTTTTCAATGTCAGTAACACCTTCCATAGATGGTAATATCTCTATTTCAGCACCCCTGTACTTCAAATATGTTTTAACTACATCTACATAAACTGGATTAACAGTGCTAGAAATTAATATTTTTTTATTTCGAGTATGACTAAGTGATAATGAACAAGCTTCTGCCATAGCTGAAGCTCCATCATATAATGATGCATTTGATATGTCTAGACCACTTAATTCACATATCATAGATTGAAATTCGTATATATATTGCAAAGTTCCTTGACTTACNTCTGGTTGATANGGTGTATATGAAGTATTAAATTCAGATCTAGATGAAATAAAATCTATTACTTTAGGNATAAAGTGATCATAAACTCCGCCACCNGAAAAACAAAGTGATTTNGATGNTNGTTTATCTTTCAANGTCAGTGNATCTATATATTCAATAAGTTCATGNTCNGAAATACCNGGATTTAAGCCTAAAATACTATTTTTAACCCTAAGNTTTTTTGGTATAATAGATACAAGCTCTTCAAAATCTGAAATTTCAAGTGAATCNAGGATTTCTTTTTCNTTAGTNTCGTTTTTTGGTATATAATGACTCATTTTATTAATTTCTCATAATCTGTATTTGAAAGTAANGAATTGTATTCNGACNGATTTGACATTTTAATCTTTAAAATCCATCCATTTNAATANGGATCNTCATTAATTAATTCTGGATTAGATTCTAAATTTTCGTTAAGCTCAATTATANTACCTGTNANNGGAGAANATATATCTGCAACTGTTTTTACTGCCTCTAAAGTACCAANACTTTCTTTTTGATCTACTGACATATCTTNATCAGGAAANTCTACNAAAATAATATCTCCTAGCTCAGATTGAGCAAAATCTGTAATACCTACTGTCGCTATATCATCTTTAATACTAACCCATTCATGGTCTTCTGTATATTTAATATTTTCTGGTAAATCCATTAATAACTCCTATATTTTATTCCATTAATTTATCTATAAAACCTGTATGTATATCACCATTAATAAAATCTGGGTTTGATATAATATTTTTTAAAAAAGGTATTGTNGTTTTNANACCCTCNANAACACATTCATNTAATGCACTTTNCATTCTAGAGATTGCNTCNTTTCGNGTAGGAGCATGTACAATTAATTTAGCAATCATTGAGTCATAATACTGTGGCACATANTATCCAGAATATGCATGAGTATCTACTCTAATACCATTACCNCCAGGCATATGAAAACTATTAATCAANCCTGGNGATGGCATAAATGATTTTTCAGGATCTTCAGCATTTATTCTACATTCAATTGAATGTCCCCTAAGCTTCATATCTTTCATCCAATCAGGCAAAGGAATTTGACTATGGCATAGTATTTGATTTTTAATTAAATCTATACCTAAAACCATCTCAGTAACAGGATGCTCTACTTGTATTCGTGTATTCATTTCCATAAAATAATAATTAAATTCATCATCGACTAAATATTCTATTGTTCCAGCACCAACATAATTAACAGCATTGCAGGCCTTAATAGATGATTCATACAACTTATTTCTTAATGAATCATTCATTATACAACTAGGTGACTCTTCGAGTATTTTTTGATGTCGACGCTGTAAACTACATTCTCTTTCTCCTAAACATATAACATTACCAAAACCATCGCATATTACCTGAATCTCAATATGTCTTGGGTTTTTTAAAAACTTTTCAATATATACATTAGCATCACTAAATGCTGCCTCAGCTTCTATTTTTGCCATTTCATAAGCATTAGATAATTCAGAATCATTATTTACAAGCCTCATACCTTTTCCACCGCCTCCTGACGCTGCTTTTATAATAACAGGATAACCCATACTTTCACTTATATACTTAGCTTGCTCTAATGAGTCAACGTTACCATCACTCCCAGGAATGATAGGGACACCTACTTTTTTCATAGTATCTTTTGCTAAAGATTTATTACCCATTAAATTTATAGTTTCCGAACTTGAGCCTATAAATTTAATATTATTATCATCGCAAATAGATGCAAATTTTGCACTCTCAGATAAAAAACCATAACCAGGATGTATACTATCAGCATTAGTAAGTTCTACAGCAGCAAGGATTGATGGTATATTTAAATAACTTTTAGCACTTTCGTTAGGACCAATACAAATAGCTTCATCAGCAAATTTTGTATGCAATGATAGTTCATCCGCTTTTGAATATACTGCCACAGTTTGAATACCTAATTCCCTGCATGCTCTAATAATTCTAAGAGCGATTTCACCTCTATTTGCTATTAAAAGTTTCTTTACCATCAATCACTAGAAACTTTAATAATGGTCTGATCAAATTCGACAGGGTTTCCATTTTCGACACAAATTTCTTTTACAACACCTGATACATC
>NHBL01000046.1 GCA_002167465.1 bacterium TMED6 | reverse complement strand
TAGAAGGAGATCCTCTTCAAAAAATTGAAGTTTTAGAAAAGGTTGTTTTTGTTATGAAAAGTGGAAAAATATATAAAAACTTAGCTACGAAAAGGTAAGAGAAACACATGGATAATAAAATTTTAGAAAAAAACATTAACAAGTTTTGGGATTTAAATATAGTGCCAACTCTAACAGAATATATTAAAATTCCAAACAAATCTCCTTCTTTTGACCCGGATTGGAAAAAGAATGGTCATATGGATAAAGTATTAGAGCTCGCAACAACTTGGGCTAAAAAACATTTACCTTCCGATGCTTCTTTAACAGTTAAAGAAAGCGAAGGGAAAACCCCTTTAATACTTATTGATGTGCCTGGCCAAAAAGCGGGAAACGTGTTAATGTATGGACACCTTGACAAACAACCAGAAATGAATGGATGGAATAAAGGAATGGGACCATGGAAGCCTGTTATAAAAAACAAGAAGCTCTATGGCCGAGGTGGGGCAGATGACGGTTATGCTCTTTTTGCATCCATATGTTCAATTAAAGCAATGCAAGAACAAA
This sequence comes from bacterium TMED6, assembly GCA_002167465.1. Lineage (GTDB taxonomy): Bacteria > Fidelibacterota > Marinisomatia > SCGC-AAA003-L08 > D37C17 > TMED6. The sequence continues at coordinate 8,346 of NHBL01000046.1, read as the reverse complement.
ACGTATCCCTACCTCGAATTTTAATTTTAATTGAGTTCAGCGAAGAAAGCGGATCTCCAGACCTGCCACACTACATGAGCCTTTGCAAAAAAAAAATAGGTACNCCNGANCTTGTTGTCTGTCTAGACTCTGGAGCTGGTGACTATAAAAGAATGTGGACTACAACATCTTTGCGAGGATTAATTGGTTTAAANNTGAGGGTTGATGTTCTAAAAGAAGGAGTGCACTCCGGTGGAGCAAGCGGTTATGTTCCATCCTCTTTTCGAGTTGCAAGACAACTTNTATCAAGAATAGAAAACCAAGAAACTGGCGAAATTCTTTTAAATGAACTAAANGTNAAGATTCCTAGCTTTAGAAAACAAGANACCAAAAAATATGTACAAATAATCGGAAAAGAACTAAGGNAAGANTTTCCNTGGGTTTCAAAAACNAAGCCTTCAACAAACAATGATGTAGAAGGNGTNTTAAGAAGAACGTGGNGGCCTNCTCTTTCCGTTGTTGGAGGAGGTGGTCTTCCCCCGTCANNAAACGCAGGTAATGTTTTAAGGCCATATACAGANCTACAACTTTCTATTCGAATACCACCTTTTGTTGATCAANAAAAAGCACAAAAGGCGATAGAAAAANCACTAATNANAAAACCNCCNTACNATTCAAAAATAAGNNTNGNTTTTGACGAACCAGCATCTGGTTGGAGTGCACCAAAAACCTCTCCTTGGCTTGAAAAAGCAACTAATGAAGGATCCTTAGCGTTTTTTAAAAAACCCTCTTGCTATATTGGAGAAGGCGGAACTATTCCCTTCATGGCTATGTTGGGTAATCAGTTCCCNAAGGCACAGTTTGTGATTACTGGAGTTCTTGGGCCGGGATCAAATGCTCATGGCCCGAATGAATTTCTACACATCCCATATGCAAAAAAACTAACAGCATGCATTTCATATGTTTTAAGTAAGTTTACTACCTAAGGTGCCTATTCGTTTATACCTTATATTAATNATCGCTCTAGTTTCCGTAAGCTCTACATCCATAGTAGTAAAANCCCTTCCTTCTATTCCTGCNCTTACAATGGCATTTTGGAGAATGCTTATAGCTAGCGCTATGCTTTGGGGTTATAGTTGTTTCAAAAAAACAAAACCATTATATAAAAAAGACGTCAATCAAGTCGCTATTGCCGGGTTTTTTTTAGGTTTACACTTTGCATGTTTTTTCTGGGGTGTACGAAACACCTCTATNGCAAANGCTACATTATTAGGAAACACAGGTCCCCTATTTACAGTCGGGTTAACATTTATAGTATACANAACAATTTCTAAAAAAGTTTTTTATTCACTTTTAATTTCANTATTAGGGGTTTTATTAATTCAAANATCTGAAATGGACATTAGTTCAAGCAATTTTATGGGAAACATGGTTTCNCTTTTGAGTGGGTTTTGTATCGCGNTAGTATATATGGTAGCTAAAAATATTAGAANAAAAAACGACACAATAGCATACAGCCGGAGTTTGTTTTTTTTTGCAGCTGTAACCATTGCTTTTGTTTGCCTTTTCGCAAAGGTATCCCTCTTATCTTTTAAAATAGAAGACCTGGGTTGGTTATTGTTTTTGGGTTTTGTTCCATCAATTTTAGGGCACAACTCCCTAAATTATGCGTTGAAGTTTTTATCACCTACAGCCATAGCATCGATTCCCCTTGGGGAGCCAATTATAGCATCTTTAATGGGGTGGGTTTTACTTGGGGAAAAAATCCCCGCAGATTATTTTGTAGGGGCACCTTTTGTTTTAATTGGAATATGTTTTATTCTTAACTACTCGAAAAAAAACTAGACCAACCCTCCTTGTTAAAATTGTTTACGGGTTTGGTATAAACCCATTTTCCGATTGATATTTTTTAATTTTTTCATTCTTAAAATATGAACCTTGTCGATCCTCCGGCAACAAAGAAGCAATTCTTATCATCATATCATTTCCGATTTTTTGTAAAGCTTTGTCTTTTTTATCTTTGGATCCTTTTATTTCAAAAGGTCCAAACGGTTTTCCTATATTGACTGTCACCCTTGGCCTAACACCCCTTAAAACGTTTTCAATGGCGTTTTCTGCTCCATAAATAGCCATCGGAATTATGGGTGCTTTTCCAACTGTTGATAAATAAACTGTTCCATTTTTAGGGTTTCCAAGAATTGTTTCATTAACTCCTCCATCTGGAAAAATTCCTAATATCTCATTTTTCTTTAATACATTCAAAGCCCTTTTAATAGTAGACGGTGCTAGTTTTTTTCTATCAACAGGAATCCATCCATATAGAAACGGAGCCCATATTAACCACCACTCAACCTCTTGGTCGCTTGCAGCTATAAAGTTAACAGGTTTTTGAATTCCATAGGTAAANAANGGNGGNTCATAATTNCTAAAATGGTTNCTNGCAACNACAAATGGTCCTTTTAANGGAAGGTNCCNGCGCCCNTTAACTTTTGTTCTTGCAACCGTTGAACACAANAAAAAAGANACATANGTTAAAAGNTATCTTACNGTAAAGCTTCTTGGCGTTAGTTGAGATAAATATTCTGGNCCAAACGTTTTTTTCATATTGAAAAAAATAACGTTATTAAANNCTACTNTTTAAAACGGTAAGTCATCATCTTCTGTTGAAGTGCTCGNCTCATTNGTTGAACTTGGNGCACTATCTNCCCTGCGACCAAGCATGGTAAAATTNTCGCACATTATTTCTGTGGTNTTCCTTTTGTTCTGGTTTTGNTCTTCCCATTCTTTTGTTCTNAGTCGACCTTCNACATACACCATAGAACCTTTTTTCATATATTGANTTGCTGTTTCNGCCATTTTTCCNTAAAGAACNGCCCTGTGCCATTCGGTTCTGTCTTGTATTTGACCTTCTTGNTTNTTCCAAGATTCATTNGTGGCAATACTAAGGTTTGTNACGGCGGTTCCTTGNGGAGTAAACCTCGCTTCGGGGTCTTGTCCNANGTTTCCTACAATAATTACCTTATTAACACTACTTTTTTGCATTTACAGCTCCTTTAATTTTTTATTTCTTTTTTTATCGATAATTTTTTTTAAAAAACAATCATTATAAAGTAATAGGTTTTTTTGATCCTTTCTATAAGAAAGAAAACCCTAGTTCTTTCCTTATGGAAGTGATCATTTTTTTCATGCGAACATCATTTGATTTTTTTACATTTATTGTTTTTAGCGCATGCATGACTGTAGTATGATCTCGACCGCCAAAAAACATCCCAATATTATTAAGAGATGTTCCCATTATATCTCGACAAAGATACATAGANACCTGCCTAGCCTCAGCAATCTCCATTTTTCTACTTTTNCCTACAATATCATCCTCTTTTACATGGGAAATTTCNGAAACCTTTTTTACAATATTTTCAATAGANACCTCATTTCCAATTCTTCCCCCCACTCTTTCTTTAACCACNTCTGTAACNAAACGATTGTTGATTTCAACATTAAGNAGTGANGACTTCGCTAATAAGCGAATAATCGTACCTTCNAGTTCTCTNACGTTGTTTTTTATATGCCTNGCNATAAATTCAATANTTGAATAATCTAAAGAAAGTCCATTTTGATCCGCTTTTTCTAAAAGGATTGCAACTCTAACTTCAAAGTTTGGAGGTTGAACATCAACCGAAAGCCCTGATTGAAACCTGGAAAGCAACCTGCTTTGTAAGCCTTTCATTTCTCCTGGAAACTTATCTGCCGTTAAAACAATTTGTTTACCACTTTGATGTAAAACATTAAACGTATGAAAAAACTGTTCTTGGGTTTGCTCTTTTCCTCGAAAAAACTGAATGTCATCTATTAATAAAATATCTGCGGAACGATAATTTTGAGCAAACTCAATAGTTTTGTTTTTTCTAAGACTATTAACAAAGTCTAGAGTAAACTGTTCACTGGTAATATTTACAATATTTAAGTCCCTATTGTTTTTTAAAGCAAGGTTTCCTATGGCGTGCATCAAATGTGTTTTTCCTAAACCTACACCTCCATAAATAATAAGAGGATTAAAGTTTTGCTCACCAGGGTGGTTTGAAACTGATTCAGATGCCGTTTTAGCAAATTCGTTATTACTTCCAACAATAAAATTTTCAAAAGTATACCTAAGGTTTAAGTTGTTGAATCTTTTTGGTTTAGTTTCAACAAAAGAAGGTTTGGAAATACCGCTGTCCGCTTTCTCCTTTTTTTCCTTTGTAACCAAAAATTTATATTCAATTTTTTCACTATATGTCTTTTCAATCGCCATGATAATGTCATCCCTATAATGAGATTCTATCCATTCAAGAAAAAACTGGTTGGGAACCTCTAAAACGAAAGAATTATTTCGAAAACCAGTAGGAACAATCGGTTCGAACCAAGCATGAATTGCGTGACCAGGAAGTTTTTTTTCTAAATAAAGATGAACCCGACCCCAGGCAGCAACAACGTCTTTTTTTATATTATCCACAAGTTATCCACATATACGACTCTCTTAAAAATTACGGTTTTTTTTTATGTTTTTCTATTTTTATATGTAAAAATAAATGTTTTTGTGTGGATTTTTTTTGTGCCTATCAAATCTCTTTAGTAATTTTAAGGAACAAATAGTTTAAAAATGAAAAGAACATACCAACCAAGTAAAAGAAAACGTCGAAACAAGCATGGGTTTAGAAAGCGCATGGGTTCGACCGGTGGTCGCAACGTATTAAAAAGACGTCGAAAAAAAGGCCGAAAAAGACTCGCGCTATAACCCTCTAAAAAAGAAAATATTTAATTTGTTCATTCGCGCGGCTGTTTTAACGCTATCAAATATAATAAAAGGTTATCAGGTTATCATTTCTCCTCTCTTGGGAAACAACTGTCGCTTTCACCCTACGTGTTCCAGCTACGCTATTGACGCACTAGAAAAAAGGGGACTAACAAAGGGCCTTTTGCTAACCCTAAAAAGGATTGCTAAGTGTAACCCCTTTTGTAAGGGTGGACACGATCCGGTAAGATAATATGGACAGAAACACCCTACTCGCCTTCTTCTTAATAGCCATCGTTTTACTCTTCACTCCCAAATACATGGAAACCTTTGCTCCACAACCAACCGCTAATGAAGATGAGCCCATTTACACACAAGAAGAAAAAAAACCAGACACCTTAAGTTTTACAAAAACACAGAACCATCAACCCGAGAAAAAAACCGGAATTAAATCCACAAACAAAAAACACAAAAACAAAATCACCAAGGTAGAAACAGAGTTATATATAGCCAAACTTTCTTCCGTTAACGGAGGATCTGTTCAAGACTTTTTATTAAAAGACTTTTTATCACCAGACAGCCAAGAAGTAAACATAATATCTCGCAACAAAGAGAATAACTTAGAAATAGAGATTCAAGACTTAAACGGAGACCCGGTGTCGCTCAGTGGAAACTGGAACTTAACTAAAGAGCCAAGCCGAACAAACTTTCAACTGGAGCAATCCTTAGAATACAAACTAGAAGTTTTTAAAAATAAATTTATAAAAAAGACTCTTTTCTTTTCTCCTGATAACTATACCGTTGATATCAAATTGGATTTCTCCGAGATTAAAGACTTAATTTATAGAGACGTTCGTTTCTCATGGAGTGGTGGTTTGGCCACCACAGAAAAAGATACTGTTGACGACAAAACTTATTTTAAGGTTTCTGTTTACCAAGGAAAAGAAGTTGAGGAATTAAAAGTAAAAGACAGCCAAAACGAAACCAAAAAACTTAACGGCTCTACTGATTGGGGCGCTATTAGAACAAAGTATTTTGTTTCTGCTTTAATTCCCAAGTCCCCAGAAACAATAAGGTTTGCTGAGGTGTCAGGAAAATCCACAAACCAAGAACAATATAATTTATCTTTTGTTTTTGATTCTTTTCAAGAATCTTCATTCACGCTTTATCTTGGCCCGCTTGAGTACGATAAAATTAAATCTCTAGATGTGGACCTAGATGAAATTATGGATTTCGGTTGGTCTATTATTCGACCAATCTCAAAAGGTGTCCTCTATTCCTTAAAAAGAATGCATGAATACATACCCAACTACGGGGTAGTTCTAATTGTTTTTTCACTTTTGGTTAAAGTTTTGGTTTTCCCCCTTACAAAAAAAAGCTACCAGTCAACTTCTGCAATGCAAGAAATACAACCAGAGGTAAACAAGCTACGGGANAAATTTAAAAACAACCCTCAAAAACTAAACCAAGCAACAATGCANCTCTATAAGAAAAGAGGTGTAAACCCNTTAGGTGGCTGCTTACCAATGCTCCTACAAATGCCCTTGCTTTTTGCGCTTTTTCAGGTTTTTCGAACAACAATTGAACTAAGAAACGAACCTTTTATATGGTGGATAAAAGACCTTTCTTCTCCTGATGTAATAATAAACCTTCCCTTTACAATACCTTTGTATGGAGATCACATAGCTTTTTTACCTATTTTAATGGCTCTTTCAACCTATGTTCAGCAAAAAATGATGAGTGGCGGCATTCAACAACCCCAACAAAAAATGATGCAAAACTTTATGATGGTTTTTTTCTTTTTGATCTTCAACAATTTCCCTTCTGGGCTTAATCTATACTATACCCTGTTCAACGTTCTTACAATAGCCCAACAGAAATTAATCCCCAATAAACCCAAAACGTAAAGGTGGTTTTGTGTCGGTTGCGACTATTGTATCCCAGTCAACGCCATCGGGTTTTTCAGCGATAGCGGTTATAAGACTTAGTGGTAATAAAGCCACTAATATAGTTGCAAAAATTTCCAATACTGATGTCACCTTAAAACATCAAAAAGCAGAGCTTCGACCAGTTTATATAAAAAAGAAATTAATTGATGAAGCAATTTTCACAGCGTTTATGTCTCCCCGATCTTACACGGGAGAAGATATAGTTGAAATATCTTGCCATGGAAACCTTCATATTTGTGAGGCCATAATTACAGAGACAGTTAGACTAGGGGCAAGAATCGCAGAACCTGGAGAATATACAAAAAGAGCTTTTCTTAATGGAAAACTGAACCTGTTGCAAGCAGAGTCTGTTTCTTTATTAATTAACGCTAGATCTCTTGAGGCTGTAAAACAGCAAACAAAAAACCTAAATGGTGGTGCAACAGAAAAAATAGAACAAATAAAGAAGGATTTGATTTCGGTTTTATCTCACCTAGAATACGAACTCGATGTTTCAGAAGACCCATTATTAAACAAAACCACAATAAACCACATTAAAACTAGTTTAAAAACCTGTTTAAAAAACACAGCATCCATGATAAAAACCTTTGAACGTGGCTCCGCTCTTTCAAACGGTGTTAAAGTTGCATTTGTAGGAAAACCAAACGTTGGAAAATCTACCTTGGTAAATAAAATATTAGGAATAGAGAAAAGCATCACAAGCAAAATACCAGGGACAACACGCGACCTAGTTTCCACTGAAACCATATTAAAAGGAATCCCTGTTACGCTTGTAGATACCGCCGGAATTCACACCACAAAAAACCACATAGAAAAGGAAGGAATTAAAAGGTCTTTTAAAGAAATTAAAACAGCAGACCTTATTGTTTCTCTTTTTTGCAAAAAACTACAAGCTGTTGATATTAAAGAAGTTAAAGAACAAATATACGTATACAACAAGGCCGACATTGCACCTTATGAAGGAGACAATAAAAAAGTTTTTTCAATTTCCGCTACCAAGGGAATGGGGGTAGGGAGATTGGTCCAACAAATTGAAAAAAAAATAAGTGGCCTTAGGGTTAACGCAGCTGAACCCCTATTAACAACCATTAGGCAAAAAGAGGCTATGGTTAAAGTTTCATCGTGCCTATCAAACTCTATTAACCTTTTTATTAAAGACAACCAACAAATAGAGCTCCCCGCACAAGAGATTAGGGGGGCAATATCAAACATTGACCTATTTACTGGAAAAACAACAACTAACGATATACTCGACAATGTTTTTTCAACCTTTTGTGTAGGGAAATGACCAATGTTTAAAAACAGGTACGATGTTGTTGTTGTTGGTGGTGGGCACTCTGGGGTGGAAGCAGCGCTTATATCTAGTTATTTAGGCGTATCCGTATCCCTTATTACCATGGACAAAAACGCAATAGCAAGAATGTCTTGCAACCCGGCAATTGGCGGTTTAGCAAAGGGACAAATTGTTAGGGAAATTGATGTTTTAGGTGGCGCAATGGCAGAAACAGCAGATATATCTGGCTTGCAATTTAAAACCCTCAACAAAAGCAAAGGTCGGGCCGTTTGGTCTCCAAGAGCACAAATTGACAAAAGGGTATACGAAAAGAACATTTTTAAAAAAATAAAAAACTCCTCTGTTTCTATAAT
>NHBL01000045.1:1414-11265 GCA_002167465.1 bacterium TMED6 | reverse complement strand
AGGAGATCATCAATGGGGAGCTATTGATACAGATAATGGAGATGGTACTGTTTGTGAGGCCTGTGATGGATCAGATGGATGGGGTTCATGGTTAATTGTTGGAGATAATCCTGCATTTAATTTAGAAGATGATTTGTTGACCTTGCATGGAGCAACTGATTATATGATTATGGCTCCAGCTGGTGGAGATATAACAAAAACAGTTTTGTTTAATGTTGATATGACTGAGTGGCTTGACGAAGAAGGTAACTTAGGAATGAAAGCATTCAACATCGCAAATGGTGATGAAGTACAGGTTCGTGGAAGCTTTAATGGATGGGGTAACTGTGAAGAATGCACTATGACAAGAACTCCAGGAACTAATATTTTCAGTCATGCTATTGAGGTTATTGGACTTGCTGAAACACAGCATGAATATGCATTTTATATGCATTTATCTGAGACATCGCTTGTAGCGACTGTGGAAAATTATGATGCTCCCGGTGTGGTAGATTGGATTGGNTGGGAAACATCACCAAGAGATCTTGGNAATCGTAAGTTTGTNNTAGGNGANGATGATGGNAGTGGTCTNTTAGAATTNCCTCAGGAATCTTATTATGATGCATTTCCAGGNTCTGTAATTCCAGATGGAACTAGNATNGATGTTACATTCTCAATCGATATGACNGANAATTCAGTTTCNGATTTNAANNCNGCTGANGATTCAGTTTTTATACGNACNAATGATAAATGGNTAAATCTNTCACANGGNTTNTCAGATGGNNCAGANTTAAATCATTATGNNGCAGTTGCNCAAGGAGANGGTACNTATGANTTTACNGTCACTTTTAATGGACCNATGATGTGGCAAGTNTATTATAGATGGGGTTTTTATGATGTCTCAGTTGGTGCNGAGGTAGAAGANTCNGGTGGAGGTCTNGGAGGNCATCCTAGAATTCGTTATGTAAGNCAAANTCCTGATTCTGATTGCGCATGGCCATCTTCTTATGATTTTAATCTAGATACGGTATTTGCAACTTCTGAAGATTTGGTAAATGCCGAAGTTTGGGATTCTCAGTCTCTNTGTATTAATTACATGNCTAATGATGAANGTNTATCTGTTCCTAAAACTTTCAGTATAAGTGATAATTATCCTAATCCATTTAACCCTTCAACTAATTTGGACTTTTCATTGCCAGTCAGTTCGGATATTAGNTTTAAAGTATATTCAATTACGGGTGTAGAGGTTTACTCTCACAATCAAAAAGATGTTTCAATGGGGAAATATACTTTAACATGGAATGGAAAAGATCATTATGGAAGATCNCTNTCAAGTGGTNTCTANCTGTATGAGTTTAGAGCAGGTGANAAGTTTCATCAGACTAAAAAAATGACATTTTTGAAGTAAAATGTGAAAAAAAAAGGCTCAATTAATTGAGCCTTTTTTTTTATGTTAACGTACTCTTTTAAATCGTCTGGGAAAAATAAAGACTCTTATTAATCACTTCAGAACCTACTAACTCATATATTATGGATAAAATATTTGCGGGGCTTGATGTATCAACTCAAAGCTTAAAAATTATCATTCTTAACCTATCGAATTCATCNATAATATATAANGATACTGTTGTTTATGATAAAGATTTACCTGATTACAATACATCAAATGGAATTATTAGAAATATAGATGTAAGAATTTCAGAGTCAAATCCAATTATGTGGATTGATGCATTGAATATGATTTTTGAAAGAGCAAAGATNAAAAAAAATCTCCTTNCAAAAATAAAAGCAATCTCTGTTTCAGGCCAACAACATGGATTGGTCTCGCTGAATAGTGAAGGGCGACTTACAAAACCAACATCTAAGTTATGGAATGATTTTTCAACTCAAGAAGAATGCGATATTTTAACAAATTATATGGGCGGTGAAAAAAGTATGATCTCTGAAATTGGGAATACCCAAAGAACAGGTTATACAGCTTCAAAAATNTTTCATATGTATAGNAANGAAAATNCATTTTTTGAAGAGACGAATTGTTTTTTTTTAGTACATAATTTTATTAATTGGTATTTGACAGGCGGTAAAATTACCATGGAGGAAGGTGATGCTTCTGGTACTGGANTATGGGANCCTGTNAATAAAAGATGGTCTGAAAAAATAATCAANAGTATTTCAAAAAACTTAATNGATAAATTNCCTAAGGTNGAGTCATCTGTTAAAAGCATAGGCGTTGTATCAANATATTTCGTTGAAAAATATGGATTTGATNCAGAATGNAAAATTGATGCTGGTTCAGGTGATAATATGTATGGNGCNATAGGNACAGGTAATGTAGAGCCTGGAATTCTTACTATNAGNCTTGGAACTAGTGGAACAGCATATACCATTTTAAAGAAACCNTTTGTTGATGATCATGGTGAAATAGCCTGCTTCTGTGATAGNACTGGAAACTATATGCCATTACTNTGTGTCTCNAATATGGCAGGAGGGTATAATAATTTTCTAAAAGAAAATGGATTGTCTCATTCAAAATTTAATGANCTACTNTCTTTTACTGATCCAGGTAATNATGGAAATATCATTCTACCATGGTTNGANGGNGAGAGGACTCCTGANTTGCCAGAAGCAGCTCCATTATATTTTGGTTTCANTCTTAAAGATTTAAATTTAAAATCTATNTCNAGAGGNTTAATGGAAGGTTCAATATTAAATCTCAATGATGGATTTCANCGAATGCCNATAAAGCCTAAANTNATTCATTTAACAGGAGGNTTATCTGTTTCAAAATTATGGTGNCAAACNATNTCNAATANTTTTAATTGTGAAACCATTACTATNCAAGATGAGGGNGCNGCTTTAGGTGCTGCTTTACANGCATGTTGGGTNTGGNAGANAGAATCNGNTAATGAAATTANATTACAAGAATTNATTGAACCTTTCATAAAATCAGAAGCACATTTAANNTGCNTNCCANAAAAANAGTATGTGGAGATATATGATGATATGAAGNTANTATATGGTTCATTAAGTANACGAATGAGAGGGTTAAAAAGNAAAGACCCTTTTATGTTAAGGAAAAAAATAATTGAAAAAAATTAATATTAAATCACCGATTTTANGGANAAATATTAGGCTTTATTTAACTGCTTTTGTATTGATAATTAGCACAANTATAAAAGGCGATAATATCAAGGTTGANCCTCCATTTTGGTGGACTCATTTTGATGATAAGAAATTAGANTTAATGATTTANTCTACTGATGTTGGGGAAACCAAAAAAGTAAAAATTTTAAATGATAAAAATAAAAAGATTAGTTCAATAAAACTTATTGANATNAAAAAAACAGATAATAAAGATTATTTATTTTTAGAANTAANNCTTTCAAAAAAATTAAAACCTGGTATTTATTCGTTCCAATTATCNGGAAAAAACAAAATTTCNTTTGANTATGTTTTTAAGGAAAAAGAGAAGAATAGAAGNNACGCAAATGGTTTTAATTCCTCCGATGTTATTTATTTATTAATGCCAGATCGTTTTTCTAATGGAGATATTAAAAACGATAATATTGAGGGTCTCATGGCTGGAACGNATCGATCNAAACCAGGTTTAAGACATGGTGGAGATTTTCAAGGCATTATTAATCATTTACCTTATNTAAAAGAATTGGGAGTAACTGCAATATGGATGACTCCTGTTTTTATCAATGATATGCCTGAGATTGCAGGCGGGTATGGAGATCATGTATATGGAGCTTATCATGGCTATGCGGCTACTGATTTTTACCAGACTGACCCNAGATTTGGTACTAATNAAAAATATAAAGAATTGGTGGACTCTGCTCATGATTTAGGTTTGAAAGTTGTGATGGATATTATACACAATCATTCAGGAGATAAGCATTGGTGGATGACAAGTTTACCTTCTTCTGATTGGTATAATATTAATAAAAACTATAAAACCACTAATTATGAGGTTGCAGCAGCGAACGATCCATACGTATCTAATTATGATTTAAAACATTTAACCGAGGCGCCATTTGTCAAAGAAATGCCTGATTTAAATCAAAACAATCCTCTGTTGCAAAGATACCTAATTCAATTATCATACTGGTGGATTGAATTTTCAGGTATTGATGGAATGAGGATGGATACTTACCCCTATGCCTTTAAAGAACCGATGGCTCAGTGGGCTAAAGCTGTAACAACTGAGTTTCCAAATTTTAATATTGTTGGAGAAATTTGGATAAATGAGCCACCTCTTGCAGCTTACTGGCAAAAAGGTTTTAATTCTCCTGATGGATATGAGTCATATTTACCTTCTGTCATAGATTTTCCTTTCAGTAAATCCATAGATCTTGCCATTGGAAAAGATTCAAAACCACATAATATTAAGGCAATTTATTATACGCTTGCTCAAGATTTTGTTTATCCAGAGCCATTTAATAATGTTATTTTTTTAGATAATCATGATACTGAAAGATTTTATGGTACCATGGGTAAAGACATAAGGAAATATAAAATGGGTTTTGCACTGTTAATGATAAACAGGGGTATCCCACAAATGTACTATGGAGCTGAAATAAATTTATTTGGAACCAGGGCAAAAGGTGACGGAGATATACGAAAAGATTTTCCAGGCGGCTGGGCAGAAGATAAACGAAATGCATTTACAAAAAATGGAAGAACCAAAGAGGAAAATGAACTCTGGGACTTCTGTTCAAATTTATTGAATTGGAGAAAGAACAATTCTACAATTCATAATGGTAACTTAATGCAGTTTAATCCTCTGAGTGATCATGTTTATTCAATGTTCCGATACGATGATCAAAAAGTCATAGGCCTATTAATCAATCCTAATGAAAAACAAGTGAATGTAGATACTAAGCGATATGATGAATTAGTAAAAACCCAAAAGCATTACATTGATATTTTAGATGGGAAAAAGAAAAAATGGAAAAATCAATTATCAATCCCAGCTATGGGGCTTAGAATAATAGAATTTAATTTATAGTATGATAGTTAAAACAAGTTACGTATTTATTTTATGTTTTATTTTAAATTTTTCGTGCTCTAAAAAGAATCAAATTCAAGTTGCAAAGGTTGATGGTCAAGGAATTTTCTTGACCGCTTTCAAAGTCAGGTATCAAGATTTTTTGAACAATCAAATTCAAGATGACAATTTAATGAATCGATATCTTTTTCTTAATAATGTGATCGATGAAACCCTTTTTTTAAAGTACGCTCATGAATTGAGTATCAATAATGAAGAAGATTTTCTAAAAAAGAAAGAAGATATCAAAAATCAATTGTTACTCAATGAATATTTTAACAAAAAAGTAAACATAGATTTTATTCCAACTAATTCGGAAATCAGGAACTTATATAAATGGCAGAATACGACTATCCATGTTCGTCATTTATTTTCAAGAGATAAGAATAAAATTTATGAATTAAAAAGAAGATTGAATTTAGGAGCAGATTGGGAGGGTTTAGCATACGAATGTTTCCAAGATTCTACTTTNAAAANTAATGGTGGTGATCTTGGATGGTATAAATATGGGGAACTAGATACTAGGTTTGAAATAAAGGCCTTTGCATTAAAGNCTGGGGAAATCTCAGAACCAATTAAAACTAAAGATGGATATAGTATAATTCAATTAATAGAATCTGAATTGCAAGGTTTCTTGATTGAAGATGACTATCAATCAAGAAAAAACAAATTAATTGAATTAGCTAAAAATGTCAGACAGAAGCAAAATTTGATTGATTTGACGGATAAGACTATACAATCAATGAACGTTAATTTTGACGAGAGTGTTTTAAATAACCTATATCAAATATTACAATCAAAACAAAAATCAATTGAACCCTTTTATAATGATAAGCTCGTTTCATTTGATAATAAATATTGGAATGTTTTTCAGTCTATAGAACAATTATCAGATTTATCACTAAGACAATTATCGAGAATAGATAGCCCCTTTTACCTCAAAGAAGCACTTTTAGGACTGATTGTTCGTGAAAGTTTTTTAAATGATTCAAAGAAAGCCAATCTACATAAATCAAAGTCATTTATAGATCAATTGGATAAACATTTGAATCAATATCTAGTTTCGTATGTTATGAAAAAGTTAGAAATAACTTCTCCAACGGATTCCTTAATTGGTCAGGAAAAAATAAGAGAAAGATATTTTAGTTTTAGAAACCAATTAGCTTTAGAAGCAAATATTCTAATTGATAGTGTTGCCATAAAAACATTTATTATGTGAGAAAACTATGAAATATGTAAAAAATATATTAACAATTTTTCTAGCTCAATTTATGCTCACAGCTGGAACTACCGGAAAATTGACGGGAGTTATAAAGGACTTAGAAAGTGGAGAACCCTTGATAGGGTGTAATATTATTGTGGAGGGAACCTATTTAGGCACAGCGTCTAACGATAAGGGTGAATATATAATCTTAAATATCCCACCCAATTCATATTCAATTCGTTTTGAAATGATTGGATACAAAAGGCTTATTACCNAAGGCGTNATANTATCAACAGACAAAACAACCTACCTGAATGGAGATATGATATCAAGCGTCATTGCAGGAGAAGAAGTATTAGTCACCGCAGAAAGAAAATTAATTCAATTTGACGTTACTCAATCTGAAGCGATTATAACTTCCGATGAGCTTGAGGGTATGCCTGTTACTGAAGTAAGCGAGGTCTTAAGATTGCAAGGAGGTGTCACTGTCGATGCNGGGGGAGGCATCCACATGCGCGGAGGCCGCACAAGTGAGGTTTCTTATATGGTAGATGGGGTTCCGATGTCTGATGCATACAGCGGGGGTATTGGAATACAGGTTGAGAATGATAATATACAAGAACTTCAAGTTATTAGTGGAACTTTTAATGCTGAATATGGAAAAGCGCTAACAGGAGTTGTTAATATGATTACAAAAGATGGAGGAAATCAGTTTGAAGGTTCCATCCATACCTACGCTGGAGATTTCCAGAGCAATGATAGTATTTATCAAGATTTGACTGCATTTAAAATTCAAGATGATTATAGTATTTCAGCGAATTTAAGTGGACCGATACTTAATGACAAAGTCACATTTTATTCTAGTGGACGCTTAAATCAATCTAATGGGTGGTTGAATGGTTTGCAAACCTTTACGATATATGGAGATACTGTTTTTAAAGATGAAAATGATAATCTTTTTCTAGATGGGGATGAAACTCAATTAAAGCCTTACTATAAAGGTTTAAATGATTATGAATCATGGTCTGCGCAAAATAAGTTAACGTTTAATATTTTTCCCGGCACAATTTTTAAATTAAATAGTATAGTTAATGCAAGAAGGAGTAGTGAATACAATCACTTTTTACAATATCTTGAAGATGGTTTAATCACCAATCATAATAAAGGTAATTTTATAGGGTTCAACCTATCGCACTCATTTTCCCCAGTCACTTTTGGCCAAATCAATATAAGTGAAAATACTTTTAGGTTTGAATCTTATTTATTTGAAGATCCGAAAGATCCTCGCTACATAACTCCAGATAGCATATTTGGTGCACAAATAGATAACGTTATTCCAGATCATATTATAAGTCAATATGGTGATCAGGTACAATATTATCCGCCATATGCATTATATAGAGCAGGCGTTGATAATAGGAGGTTTGAAAGAGAAACAAAAACACGCAACTATAAATTTGATGTGACCAGTCAGATAAATAAATATAATCAATTGAAATTTGGTATTGATATTACAAAGCATGCTCTCTTTCTGGATAGTTATTCAATTTTAGATTCAACCCAAACTGATAAAATTTATAGTCCAAAAATACCAGATAAGGGTAGCTTCACACGATCNGATTATCATTATCAACCAAGTGAATTGGGATTATACATTCAAGATAAAATTGAATATGGTGACATGATAATAAATATGGGTTTGAGATTTGAACTTTTTAAACCGAATGCAGAAATTCCTAAGAATATTCATGAGCCATATATAAAAGATCCTAGAAATCCGGTTTTGGATGCTCTGTCAGAAGAAGAACTATTAAATATTGATTGGGGAGCGATTTCATATACTGANTTAGATAGTAGTGGGAATGAGATCATTTACACCTATGCTGATTATTATGAGCGATTTAATGATCAACCTAATTTAAAAAATCAAAAAGGTTGGTGGAAAAAAGCATCCGATAAATCGCAATTAAGTCCTAGAATAGCTGTCGCGTATCCTATCTCGGATAAAGGTGTGATTCATTTCGCATATGGATATTTCTTTAAAATACCAGATTTTTCATTACTNTATGATCAAACTGATTATAAGCTTAGTGAAACAGGAACTAATTTTGGTATTTTTGGAAATCCAAATTTAAAACCTGAAACAACAGTTAGTTACGAACTGGGTCTTAAACAAGAAATTGCTTCCAACACTCGAATGGAATTAAAAGCTTTTTATCGTGACGCGAGAGATTATGTCTCGAGCGGAATACCGATTGATCTAGGAGATGGGAAAGCATATTATACCTATGTAAATAAAGATTATTCAAACTCTAGAGGTATTATTGCTACTATTTATCGCAGGTTCAGTAACTACTTCGGAGGTCAATTTGATTATACATATCAGGTTGCAGAGGGTGCAAACTCAAATCCTGTTGAAGAGTTTGGAGCTGTTTTAGCAGGGAATGAACCAACCCGATCAATTATTCCATTGGACTGGGACCAAACACATAATTTGAATGGATCTGTTTTTGGTAATTTTCAAAAATGGGGCGCAAATGCAGTTTTTCAATTTGGAAGTGGCTACCCCTACACACCAAGGATTACAAATTATGAAAGTCAAGGTGGAGTTTTATCAAATGTCTTAATTAGAAATAGCAGACGAAAACCTGAAACGTTTAGGATAGATGTAAAATTACACAGAGAAATTAATCTAGGAAATTTTAAAGGAAAATTTTATGTAAAAGTTCAAAACTTAACCGATAGGAGAAATCAAATATCTGTTTATGGGGATTCTGGTAGGTCAGATGAAACGATCGAAAAATCCAGGGCCCAAATTATCAGTCCTTTTGAACCTATGCGACCTAATACTATTGAACAATACTTTAACAGACCAGAATGGTATGATCCCCCTAGACAAATTCAAATGGGACTCCAGTTTTCATGGTAAGAGCATTTTTATTAGTTTCTTGGCTTAGTATGATTTTTTCTCAATCTATGGATAGAGGCGATCCAAATTATCGAAGAGTAACTAATATTGACGTGAACAGAATTAGAGTTTCAATTCATAATTATGGNTCTAGTGGAAATGATTTATCGGGTCCGAACGTATTTTTTTACGAATGGCCAACAAACTCAGGAAGAGGATATATAGCGTATCAAGGTCTATATGTAGGTTCTGAAGTGATTACTGAATCTGGAGAAAAAAAGCCTCTTGTAACCATTACTTATCGAAATGATCCAGAGGGCAATTCGATGATGTGGGAGCCGGTTCCTGGCTATTTAAATCCAAATTCTTATAAAATTCCCATTAGCGATGATGAAAGTACTTGGCCGGACAGTTGGCCAGATAAGTTAGATGATGAGAGTGATCCTGGCTGGGCTGGAGCCTGGAATGGTTACTTTGGCAAAGATCAGTTTAATGCAGGTCAAGAGATCTTTTATAAGATTTCGGACGATCGTAATTATATTGTGGGTTATCCTTATGCACCAGATACGACCGATCTAACGCGCAAGGGAGCTGGTATTTTAGTTTCTGTAAGAGTAATGGAATGGAAACAGATTTTGATTGAAGATGTTGTCTTTTTGCTGCACGAGATCAATAATGATGGTTCCTANGACTANGATAANGTTGCNTTT
>NHBL01000045.1:0-1298 GCA_002167465.1 bacterium TMED6 | reverse complement strand
CTGCTTTNNGNTCNGANCCAGTTGGTGTGGCGGCGACTTCTTTTATTGAGACNCCTGGTAACAATACAGATCGNATAGATAATGATGGAGATGGTGAGAGCAATGGTCCGATNATANTGGAGTCTATGCTTGAGGGTGAAGAACTGGGAAACGCGATTGATGATAATGNCAACGGCCTTGTGGATGAAAATCTTANGTCATGTACCNNTTGGTGATCAGTTGGGGGTTGGCTTTTCGGATCGTATTGATAATAATGGGAATGGAGAAATTAATAGTCCTCAAATAACCCAAGCGATGATTGATGCCTCTCTCAGTTTGAACTGGAATATATGGCCAAATCCCAATGATGGTTTTCAGGAGCAATCTATTCATGTTATTGGATTAGATGAAAGTGATTTAGATGCTGGCTATGCTGACGGCATTGATAACAATGCAGATCCTGGAGATCCCTATGCATTAGAGTATCCCATTGGTCTAGGCGCTGATGTGAACTCACCTTTAGTTGATGAGGCTATGATTGCTGCGGCATCTGATGATATTTGGAAACGATATAAAGTTCCTGGAACGGACATTATTTTATATGATTTGGGTCAAGAAGATTTTGGTAAACCTTATAGAGATGGCATTGATAATGATGGAGACGGGGCTATTGATGAGGGTATTGATGAAGGTATTGATGAGATGATCGATGAGTCTCGCGATGATTTTATTGATAACGATGGTGATTGGACATTGGCAGATGATGTAGGGTTAAATGGTGATGGCTCTGGAGGTGATTTAGTAGGCGTATTGGATAACATGCCAACTTCAGGATCTAACACTGGTTTTCCTGGAGAGCCTAATATTGATAAAACAGATGTATCAGAATCAGATCAGATGGGATTAACTGCAGTAGCTTATGACGCAGCAGGAACTATACCAGTTTCAAATGACCCCTCTCTATGGTCATTTTACATGAAACCAGGTGACTATTGGCAACCCCCAGAATCAGGTCAACCTCCAGGTGATTATGACCTTTTTGTGACCTCTGGTTACTTTCCTTTGAAGGCCGGACAAACTGAACGGATTGCAATGGCAATCGCCTTAGGTAATAATGAAAATGATGCACTCAGGAATAAATTAGTTGCTCAAACGACCTATGACTTTGATTATCAATTTGCGAAGGCACCGGATCCTCCTAAAGTCACTGCGGTAGCAGGAGATGGAATGGTCACACTCTATTGGGATAAGTCAGCAGAAAAATCAATAGATAAGTACATGAGTAAAATTACTAATGGAACAGATTTATATGATTTTGA
>NHBL01000044.1 GCA_002167465.1 bacterium TMED6 | reverse complement strand
CTGGAGCTTCTTCTGCTGCTGGAGCTTCTTCTGCTGCTGGAGCTTCCTCTGCTGCTGGAGCTTCCTCTGCTGCTGGAGCTTCCTCTGCTGCTGGAGCTTCTTCTGCTGCTGGAGCTTCCTCTGCTGCTGGAGCTTCTTCAGAAACAACTTCTATTTCTTCAGCTGACTTTTCTTTTGATTTTTTTGATAATTTTTTATCTTTTTTTCTTTGACTTCTTGCTTCTTCGTTTTTTAACCATTCTTGAAGCATTTTTTCTATTTCAGCATCTGATTTTCCTTGAGTAATAAGATGCCATTTATAATTTAAACCAGTTCTTTTAAATAAAGAATTTACAGAATCAGAGAGTATTGCACCATCTTTCATCCATTTTATAACTAAATCTTCTTTAATATTGCAATCATGATTTGAAGAAACAGGATTAAACCAACCTAATCTTTCAATTTCTCTACCGTTTCTTTTTTTACTAGAATCTATTGCTACTATTCTGTAAAAGGGACTTTTCTTTCTACCCATTCTTTTAAATCTTATTTTAACTGCCAATGTAGGCTCCTTCCATTATTATTGTTGTCTGAATTTAACCAAAATTGAATGGCAAATTCATATTTTTTTTATTTTTCATATTCTTTATCATTATTTTCATTTGATTAAATTGTTTTATTAAAGTATTAACCTCTTGAACTGTCCTACCACTTCCTGTAGCTATTCTTTTTCTCCTTGATCCATTAATGATTTCTGGACTAACTCTTTCTTTTTTTGTCATAGAATTAATTATTGCCTCTACCCATTTAAATTCATCTTCATTTAAATTTATATTTTTTTTAATTTTTGAAAAACCAGGAACCATAGACATTAAACTAGATAAAGAGCCCATTTTTTTGATTTGCTGAATTTGAGATTTATAATCTTCAAAAGTAAATAAACCTTCTTTTAACCTTTTTGCACTCGAAATTGCAACATCTTTATCAAAACTTTGTTCAGCTTTTTCAACTAAACTTATAATATCTCCCATACCAAGAATCCTAGATGCCATACGTTCTGGATGAAAACCATCTAAACTTTTAATTGACTCACCTGTTCCAATGAATTTTATAGGTTTTTTAGTACACTCACGTAATGAAAGTGCTGCACCACCACGAGAGTCTCCATCTAATTTTGTTAATATAATTCCAGTAATATCTAATAAATTATTGAATTCAATTGCTGAATTAACTGCATCTTGACCAGTCATACTGTCAGCAACATATAAAATTTCATTTGGTTTTGATATATCTCTAATATTTTTAATTTCATCCATAAGTAGGTTGTCAACATGCAATCTTCCAGCAGTATCAATTATTACAGAATCAAAAGATTTAGTTTTTGAATATTTGATACCTTTTTTAACAACGTCAACTGGATCTTGAGAATTTTTTAAACTAAATACTTCAATATTTTGTTCACTAGCTAAAATTTGCAGTTGTTCTATAGCAGCAGGCCTTTGTAAATCGGCAGCTATAAGTAAAGAATTTCTATTTTTTTTGTTTTTTAAATAATAAGCTAACTTAACGCTAGTTGTAGTTTTTCCAGACCCCTGTAATCCNGAAAGTAATATGATTGAAGGTTTCTTTTTACAAAAATCACTATTATCTACTTCACCACCTAAAAAATTTGTCAATTCATCTTTTAAAAGTTTAACAAATTGTTCTCCAGGTTTAATTGAAGTAAAGACTTTATGCCCTTTAGATTTTTCTTTAACTAAATTAATAAAAGATTTAGCAACCTTATAATTAACATCAGCCTCTAGTAATGCACGCCTCACATCTCTTAAAGCAATATCTATATTAGATTCAGTGATTTTCCCTTCACCTCTAATTGCTGTTAAAACTTTATCTAATCTTGATTGTAATTGATCAAACATTTTTCTTCTTTACTATTACCTACGACAAATTTACTATTATCTTAAAGCCAGGTAATTTAATCTTCTCGACTGAACTCTGCAAGAGATTAAAACATAAAAAATTATTTCTTTATTATTGATAAAATCATTGATTTAAATTGCTTGCTTATTAAAGACCATTCATATTTTGAGGCAAATTTTTGTAATTTCTTTGAATCTAATGGATTTTCTATCTGATTTAATATTAACTTTGAAAAATCTTTATAATTTTTGGCAATTAAAAAATCAGGATTTAAATCTTTTAATTCTNGATTAAAATCTGATAATATAAATGGCTTTCCAATTGCTGAATATTCAAAAACTTTGTTTGGTAAAATATATTTTGAAAGATTATTTTTTTTGAAAGGAATTATGCAAACTTTTGCACGATTTAAGTATTTGCCCATTTCATTATAATGAATACTATTTATATGAAAAACGTTATTATAACTTTTAATTTTATCGAATTTGCTTTTTACTTGCCTTTTAACATCTCCTATAAATATAAATTTTATATTTAATAATTCAGTTGATAGTTGATTAATAAGAACATAGTCTAACCTTGTATCTATAGAACCTATAAACATTACTATATTTTTATCTTTGCTTTTCAAAAAATTAATTTCTTTTAATCTTGAAGATAGAATCAATTTTGAATCAACTCCGTTTGATATAGTTTTAATCTTAGTATGATACTCTTTTGGTATAAAGTTTAAATAAGACTTAAAAGGTATAATAATTTGATCTGCATGCTTCAATGTCTTTAAAAATAATATTTTTTTATTACTTGAATTTGGAAAAGCAGTTGGGTTATCATTGCAATCATATATAATTTTTAAATTCAATTTATTTTTAATAATTATTAAATAATCTATCCAAAAAACATTAGATGTAATAATCACATTAGGCTTAAAATTTATCTTATTTAACAATCTATTAATTAAAAAAGTAGCGAATGATTTTATAATGATTTTAAAAGGTAAAAAATTTATTAAATAATTTATAAAACTGATATCAGAATTCTGTATTTGAGGTATTGTGATATATTTAATATTCTTTTCAATAGAAATATTAAATTTATTTTTTAAATTAAATGATAATGGTTCAATAAATAAAATCTCATCATCTTTATCGAAATTCGATAATATATGTTGCTTTCTTGTCCTTAGATAAGACCATTTTATTTCTGAGAACCAAATAATTTTCATTTTAATTATAATATTTATATGAATTTAATAAAAAACTTTAAAATTAGTAAAAATAAGATAATACATCTGTCAATAGTTGTTACAACATTATTTTTAATTACTGCTTTTTTATATAAAAAATTTATTGATGGTACACATGTTTTTGCCTCTGGTGATTACTTTGCACCTAAAATGATTTCAGAATCTATTAAAAATCTTCAAGATTTAAATGGAGAATATCCATATTGGTTACCTTCTATTTTTGGTGGAATGCCCACTATACATTCATTACAAAATATATCTAATTATTATATGCCCAATTTTGTATTAAATATCTTAAAAATATTTTCTACACCAGAAATTTGGACACAATTAATTCATCTTATTTTTGCTGGCTTAGGTGTTTACGTATTATTAAGGTTTTTAAAAGTTGATTTTCTAATCTCTCTATTTGGTTCTATCTTATTTCTAATGACACCTTATATGAATGTATGTATTGTACATGGCCACGGAAGCCAAATTATGACAGCTGCTTACATTCCATGGATATGCTTTGCTCTATTTAAGCTTTGGGAAAAAATAAATTTACAAAATTTAGGAATATTAGCAATATTAATAGGTTTCCAATTACAGAGAGGGCATATTCAAATTGCTTATTATACGTGGCTCATGATTGGAATTTTTCTTTTATATAAAATCATTACATCAAAATTCATTCCAAAATTTTATTATCATATAATAGGTGCTCTATTATCTGGCTTCTTGATGTCTTTATCAATCATATGGCCTAGCTATCTTTACTCAGATCATTCTATAAGAGGCGCAGTTCAGGGTGGAGCAGCCTTAGATTATGCCACTAATTGGTCCTTTTCAATATATGAAATGATTACATTTTTAATACCTTCATTTTATGGCTTTGGAGGTAGGAGCTATTGGGGAACTATTGAACCTGCAATGACAGATTTTCCTAATTATTTAGGTATTTTTACAGTAGTATTTATTATTTATGGCGCTATTAAAAAAATTAAAAACCATACATATGTGTACTTTTTAATTTTGAGTATTTTTTTCCTATTGCTGTCGTTTGGAAAAAACTTTTTCTTATTTGAAGTACTGTTTAATTACATGCCATTTTTTAATAAATTTAGAGTTCCAATGATGGCATTGATGATGTTTCAATTTTCAATTATTATACTTTCAACATTAGGTTTTCAAACTTTTATAGATTCAATTGAGAATAAAATAAATTCTAAATATCTGATTGGAATTCTAGGATTTTTATTAATCTTTTTTGTCATATTTAAATTTTTAATTGTTGATTTGATTAATATCAGAACAGATGTTTTGTTAACAGTAAAAAATATGATACATAGCGATTTAAATAAGTTAATTATTATGCTATTATCTATAGTTGGTTTTACTATATATTCATTGTATAATACAATTAAAAAAAACATATTTATAGCATCTTTCATTATTTTAGTAATAATTGATATGTATTTCATTAATCAACAAATTATTGATAACCCATCTGTTAAAATTAAACAATCTACACTCCAAGAAATGATTCTACCATTAGATGACTTGCAAGAATTAACTAAAGATATTAAAAAACCTTATCGCATTATTTCATTTACAAGATATAATCAAGTCAGAAATTGGGCAGCTTATGCTAATTTAGAAGATATTACTGGGTATCATCCTGCTAAATTAAAAAACTATGCCCAATTTGAACCCTATATCCAGGCGCTACTTCAAGGGCAAAATACATATATAGGAATTAATGCATTAAAATTATTAAATGTTAAAAAAATGATTAATTGGAATAGAGAATGGGAAATTATTCCAATAGAAGAGAATCTTCAACCAATAGATAGAATTTTCTTTGTAGATAATCTTATTAAGTATGATAAAGACGAAGAGTTACTATTAGCTATGAATAGTGATCAATTTAATCCATTAAAATTATCATATACAAAATCTGATATACCAAAATTCACAAAATCCAATTTGTATTCAACTGTTAAAATTACAAGTTGGTCTCCTAATAGAATTATTATTGAAACCGAAACTAATAATGACCATTTTGTTGGTTTAAGTGAAATTTATTACCCTAATTGGGTAATTAAAAACTACAATATTGATATTATACAAATTAATGGCTTTTTAAGGGGTTTTGTTGCGCCCAAAGGTAAGCATACTATTATTATGGAGTTTAATTCTAATGATGTTAAGTACTCTTCTATAATTAGTATAACTGTTTTTTTAATTATGCTATTTCTCTGTTTTTCAACAGCATTTATAACAATTAAAAATAAATAATTCTTATTTTATTTTCTGTATTTGAATCATATTAGTTGAGCCAGAAACTCCAATAGGAATTCCTGCAGTTAAAATATAGGTTTGATTTTTCTTCATCATTTTATTACTTAATAAAATTTTCTCAGAACCAATGATCATTTCATCTGTAGTATTAAATGTTTTTGTTTGTACAGGTACAACTCCCCAAAATAGTGACATTCTATTGCATATATGTACATGAGGACTCATTCCGTAAATAGTTACATCTGGCCTATAATGTGAAACAATCCTTGCTGTTGCTCCTGATTCTGACATAACAACTATTCCATCAATATCCATAGATTTAGTTATTAATCTAACTGAATGACCAATAGCAATCCTATTATCATTTTTAACTGTTTGAACCTCTTCAATTTTAGATTCGATACTATTTTCTACGTCATTTATTATATCTGACATTATAGATACTGCTTCTACTGGATACTTACCTACTGCTGTTTCACCTGATAACATAACAGCATCAACTCTATCATATACACCATTTGCAACATCATTAACCTCAGCTCTTGTCGGAGTTGAATTATCAATCATTGATTCTAATATTTGTGTTGCTACTATAACAGGTTTTTTTGCTTTAGTACATTTATTAATTATTTTTTTTTGTAAAACAGGCACTTTTGCTAGAGATTCTTCAACACCTAAGTCACCTCTTGCAACAAGAATACCATCAAAATTTTCTATTATTTTATCTAAATTCCGTATAGCTTCGGGTTTTTCAATTTTTGCTATAACTGGTATATTATGAGAGGATTTTTTTAAAATATTAATAATTGGATTAATATCTTTTTCAGATCTAACAAATGATAATGATAACCAATCAATTTTATATTTAATTGCTAATTCAATATCTTTTTTATCTTTANTAGTTATNGAAGGAACATCAAGACCAATATTTGGAAAATTNATACCTTTATTTGATNTAATTATACCNGAATTTTGTGATTTTATNACTAAATTATTTTTTTNNATAGCTAGNACCTTAAATATTAATTTTCCATCNTCAATTTTAACTAAACCATTCATATTTTTNTTAGTATCAAATTTGAAATTTAAACTAATTGGTATATCATTTGATTTATGGTAACCCAATGTATAAGTTTTATTTTTAACAATNAGTAAATCTTTATTNTTTAAATTATTNAATTTAACTCTTATTTTTGGNCCAGCAATATCCATCATTATAGCAATATTTTTATTTAGTTTTTTTGATTCTAATCTTATTTTTGATACTAAATTCTTAAAATCTTTTTCTAAATGANTATGTGCCATATTAATTCTTGCAACATCCATCCCTTTTTTTATCAATTTAGCAATAATTTTATTATCNNNAGATGAAGGACCAATTGTTGAAATAATTTTTGTTTTTTTTATTTTCATAATATATAGATACTTTTTAAGACTACTATNCTTGCAACCAGATTATAACCTAATCTGGGGTTATAGATAAGTCACAATCTGACTGCAAGANTTTAAAATCACTATAATTAGTGTATTTTANTTCTATAGACTTTAATAAAAGAGTTGTANTNTTTTATTTATTTTCTATCAGCTCTTANATATGTAGGNACATCAAAATCACTATCACCAAAACTTAACGTNTTATTTGATGTNTTACNTGATTGTGTTTTTTCTTTATTTATAAATGACATNTGTTCTGTATTAATATTATTNCCTAAATCAACAGTACCATCTTCATTTAANCCTGTAGCAATCACAGTAACTCTAACTTCATCTTTTAAATTATCATCTATAACACAACCTAGAATTACATTTGCCTCATCTCCNGCTTCTTCATAAATGATACTAGATGCACTNTTTANTTCATGAATTGACATATCATCTGGACCAGTTATATTTACTAAAAGTCCTCTTGCACCTTTTATACTTGAATCTTGAAGTAAAGGTGAATTAATAGCTTGTTGAGCTGCTAAAACTGCTCTTTCCTCACCATGAGCTTCTCCAGTACCCATAATTGCATCACCCATATTTTCCATTACAGTTTTAACATCTGCAAAATCAAGGTTGATTAATCCAGGAACATTAATTAGATCAGATATACCTTTTGTTGCTTGATATAAGACGCTATCAGCAAGCTTAAAGGAATCATTTACAGAAGTAGCTTTTTCAGTAATCTCTAATAATGTTTCGTTAGGTATAACTAGTAAAGTATCACAATTTCTCTTTAATTCTTCAACTCCATCATTTGCTCTAACTTTTCTTTTAGGACCTTCAAAAGCAAATGGTTTAGTTACCACACCAACGGTTAAAGCACCTAACTCTTTTGTTATTTTAGCAATTGCTGGTGCTGCTCCAGTTCCTGTTCCCCCACCCATTCCAGCAGTAATAAATACCATATCACAGCCATCTAATGCCTTAACTAAGACATCTCGATTTTCTTCAACAGCTTGATTACCAACTTCAGCATTAGCACCTGCTCCTAAACCTTTTGTAAGCTCTCTACCAATTTGAAGTTTAATTTGAGAATTATTTTCATCAAGATCTTGAGCATCTGTATTAACAGCAATAAACTCAACTTTATCTAATCCTGATAATATCATCCTATTTAAAGCATTACCACCTGCACCTCCAACACCTACAACAGCGATTCTTGCTTTTTGTTCTGATAAGTTACTTGGTTCAAATAACATATTAACCCCTTTCGTTTTTATTTAAGTAGTTCATTTATAAATTTTTTAACTATATCTATAAAAGAACTTTTATTCATTTTATTATAAAGTTTGTAATTTTGTCCTACATATTTAATTAATCCAATTGCAGTTGCGTATCTCGGATCAACAATATCTATATCTATATTTTCAATTTCAAAATCGTTTATTGGTAACCCTTTTTTAATTGGCATATTAAAAACTTCAAATGCTGACTTAACTATTCCATCAAGTTTAGAGCCACCACCAGTTAATACTATTCCAAAAGTATAATCTCCATTAAAATTAGCTTTTTCAATTTCTAACTTAGCTAATTCAAAGATTTCTTTAACTCTAGGTTCAATAACTTCAGCTAGCATTTTTTGTGAAATATTAAATTCATTTCTTCCGGCAACTCCTTTTACAATAATCTCATTATTATCATTTGATTCATTTAAATTAGATGTGCCATATAGTTTTTTTAATTCCTCTGCTTGATCAACCGAAGTTTGAATCCTATAAGCAATATCATTAGTAATAATAGTACCCCCTATTGGAACAACACCTGTATGTAATACACTTCCATTACCATATGAAATTACATCAGTTGTTCCACCACCAATATCTATTAAAATACTTCCTAAATTCATTTCATCTTTGTTTAAAACTGAAAATGCTGAGGCTAGAGGTTCTAGTATAAATTCAATTACATTAATACTCATTGCATCAAGACATGTTAATATATCTTTTTCTGTATTTATTGAACTTGTCACCAAATGTACTTTTGCTTCCAACCTTCTTCCAGATAATCCAAGTGGTGAAGAAATACCTTCTTGATTATCAACAATATATTCTTGTGGTAAAATGTGCATTATTCTTCTGTCAGGAGAAATATTTATATTTGCTGCTAGTTCCTGAACTTTTTCTATATCATCATCTGTTATTGAATGTCCAACAGCTTGATTTTGATTATTAGAATTAATAGAGGTTACACCTGAATAATTTAAACTAGTAATATGATCACCAGAAATACCTACAAAAGCATTAGAAATTTCAAATCCTGCTTTCTCCTCAGCACTCTCAACAGCTTTAGTTATAGATTCAATAGTCTTACTTATGTCTACAACAACACCTCTTTTTAAGCCATCAGATTTACTATCACCAAATCCAATTACTTTATGTATTTGATTATTTTCTAAATTATATTCAGCAATTAGAACAATAATTTTTGTTGTTCCTATATCAATTACTGAAATTATTTCATTCTTACTTTGATTATTCATATTTTTATTTCTTTAAAATTATTTGATTATGAAATGATAAATTAATTTCTTCTAAATCAGTTATATTTTTAATTTTTAATGTATCAATAAAGCTTTTACTGTTAATTATATTATTAAATTTTAACAATTGGTTTTCTAAATCATTATGATTGAAAATAATTTTAGTGGTGTTTAAATCTAAATTTATTTCATGCTCTGTTATAGACATAGATTTAACATTTTGTTTGATTGGANAATTATATATNTGNTTTAAAATATTTATTCCATTTAATAAATACTCATNATTTATTTTATTATAATTTATATTTCTNAATAATTTTTTAATATCATANNTACCATCTAATTCTTNATATATTTCATAAACTAAAAATTCTAATTCTANATTTTGAATATTATCGTTTAAAAAATNTGTACTTATTATTAANCCATTATCGTCTAAAGCAAAATNATTAATATTATTTTTAATAATATAANNAGGCTTTTTTTCAATAATATTTACAATTATTTCATTTGGTAAAGAATAAGAAATAGATANATCATCAATTATATCATAATTTTTTAGCTNNNAAATTTTNGATAAAAACATATCTATTTCATTTTTTTTATAATAATCCAGACTATCAATTTTATAATTAATAATATTAAATAATTCATCAGATTGAATAAAACTATTTCCTTTGAANATGATTTTATTAAATTTTATTAAATTTTTATTNCTTATATGAATTCCTAAAGANATAAATANTATAAAAGTTGTACTAAAAAATANTAATAAANAGAAATATTTTTTTATCATGNAANACCNTCTANTTCAGCTTTCTTAAAACCCATTANCCTNACCTCAAGTTCTAAATTAATATGAAATTGATTTANNACTTCTTTTTTTATAATCTTAATTAATTGAATNATATCATTTGATGNAGCATTTCCATGATTGATTATAAAATTTGCATGTTTGTTTGATATTTGAGCATCACCNATTTGCATACCCTTTAAATTAGCCTGATCAATCAAATAACCNGCCGCAACATCTAAATTTGGATTTTTAAATACACTTCCAGCAGATCTATATTGTAAAGGTTGATTTTTTCTTCTAGATTGAGATGCTTTTTCTTTTTTANTCTTAATTTCATNAATATTACCTGTANNAAATTTAAAATTTGCCTCTACTACAATTTCATCTAGAGGTATTGANGAATGTCTATATGTAAATTCTAAATCTTCTTTTAAATATACTTTTTCATCTCCTTTAAGAGTAATACTTTTTATACTAACTAAATAGTTTGAAATTTCGCTNCCATANGCACCTGCATTCATTATTATTGCCCCACCCAAAGTACCTGGNACTCCAATNAGACTCTCTAATCCTTTTACTGAATTTTTTGTTAANGTTCTAACAATATTACCTAGCATAACTCCAGTNCCAATTTTAGCTTCAAAATTTTCATTATATTCAAAATGTTTAAATGATTTTCGTAAACAGATTACTATTCCATCAAATCCATNATCACTAATTAACATATTAGAACCTGAACCCATAAAAAATGTTTTAATATTATTTTCATATGAATATTTTAAAATTATTTTTAAATCCTCNAAATTTGAAGGATATATAAANATAGAAGCTTTACCACCCACACCAAAAGTTGTATGTTTTTTTAAAGGNTCATCNATTAAAATTTTAGATTTTGATAGATTAGAAATNTCATTTTTTATACTATCAAACATTATAAAATGGCCTCATATATTTTATCATTTTGTTTATAAATATCACCTGCACCCATAGTAATAAGTATATCTCCATCTTTATATATATNTTTAATCATATTTGGCAATAANGATATTTCATTATTTAAAAAAATATTTTTATCATCTTCTTTTTTCATCTCATTNTAAATAAGCTNNCTTGTAACATTTTGAATTGGCTTTTCTCTTGAAGGAAAAATATCAACTAGTATTGAAATATCACTTATNGATAATGCGNTAGCAAAATCTTTATAAAAATTATNTGTNCGTGAATATAAATGTGGTTGAAAAACTGTTATTATTCTATTTTTAAATGATGCTTTTATTGCTGAAAGAGAAGCTGCAACTTCAGTTGGATGATGCGCATAATCATCAAATAATATTGAGCCATTTTTTAATTTATGAGTAACTTCTAATCTTCTTTTAACACCACTATATTTTTCCAAACCANTTTTAATTTGATCAACACTAATATTTAATTCNATTGCTAAGGTAATTGCTGCTAAGCTATTTTGAATATTATGTTTGCCTGGAACTTNTAACTTAATATTAGATATTNGATGGTTGTCTTTGTATAAATCNTAGTATGAATTAAAGCCGTCATATTTTATATTTTCAGCCCTTATACTTGCTTCTTTTGAAATTCCATAAGTTTTATATGGTCTTTTTAATCTTTTTATTATATCTCTCACATTTGGATCATCTATACAAATNCCAGTAATNCCATCTATATGTGAGGCATTAGCAAAATTAATAAATGCGTCTTTTAAGTCATCTAAATCATCATAACAATCAGTATGNTCAAGNTCCAAATTATTAATTAAACTTATNGAAGGTTGTAGTGATAAAAATGAGCGATCAAACTCATCAGCNTCTACAACAATAATATCTCCTTTTCCNGAAAGAGTATTTGAACCNAAATTATTTACTATNCCTCCAATAATAACTGTTGGCTTTAACTCNGCCTCTATCAATATTGAACTAAGCATTGAACAACTTGTTGTCTTTCCATGNGTTCCAGATATTGCAATACTNATTGGCTTTAATTTTAATANCTCACCTAACATCTCTGCTCTACGAATTANTGGAATATTTTTTTTCTTTGACTCAATAATTTCGATATTGTCCATTTTAACAGCAGAAGAATAAACTACTATATCNTAATTCTTAATATTTTTGGAGTTATGACCAATTTTAATATCTATATCTAAACTAGATAAATAATTTGTTCTATCTGAATTATTTAAATCTGAACCAGATATCTTAAAACCTTGGAAATGTAGAAATTCAGCAATTCCACTCATTCCAATGCCCCCAATCCCAATAAANTAAATACTTTTATTATTTTCTTTAATCATAATTTTATTAATTTATCTACCTGATTTATAATTTTCATTTTAGAGTCCTTTATAGCTAATTCGCTAGCATTTTGACCCATTGAATTAGATTCTTTTTTATTTTTAAATAATTTTAAAATTGAATTTTCAATTATATTATTTTTTAATTCTTTCTCTTCTATTAAAATTGCTGCTTTATTATCGGAATAAAACTTTGCATTATAAAGTTGATGGTTTCCTGCTGATGATGATAATGGAACTAATATAGTTGTTTTTTTTAAAAATGAAATTTCATTAATCGCAACCGCACCAGCTCTGGAAATAACTATATCTGAAGCACAATATGCATAATCAATATTATCAAAAAAATCTTTTATTAAAATATTTTTATGTGATACAATTTTTTTATATTTATTAAAATTATTATATCCACATTGCCATATAAGTTGAATGTCATTATCAATATAAAACTCATAATTATCTTTAAAATATTTATTAAATAATTCAGATCCTTGACTTCCCCCTAAAACAAAAATTGTTTTTTTATGGGTTGATAATCCTAGTTTTTTACACGCCTCATCTTTANTTATTTTTANTAAATTATTTCTNAGNGGCATACCAGTNAGTACAACATTTCCATCTAAATATTTNTTAGATTCAAAATTCGTAATACAGACAGTATTAACTTTATTAGATAAATTTCTAGTTGTTAATCCTGGATANGAATTTTGTTCATGNATTAACGTTTTAATATTCATTCTAATTGATGCTAATAANGGAATACCTGATGCATAGCCTCCTGTACCAATAACAATAATAGGTTTTATGTTTTTTAAAATTTTTTTTGTTATTAAATATGACAATAAAAATCTGAATGGAAATAATAANTTGTTATATATATTTATCAAAGAAAANGATCTTTGTATTCCTCTTATATTTAANAAATAAAACTCTTTATCTAGTCTCTTTAAAATTTTAGATTCAATACCATAGTTAGAACCAATATATTTTATATTATATCCTTTTGATGATAATTCATCACCAATAGCAATAGCTGGNAAAAGATGTCCACCNCTACCTCCACCTGCAATTAATATTGTATTATTTATTTTATGCTCTTTCATAATAAAATTTTGGGTTAATATTTAAATAATTACGTTTTGATATACTTATGATTAAACCAACAGATATTAGACTAAAAATTGTTTGTGAACCACCATAACTAATAAATGGAATAGGTAAACCTGTNGTTGGCAATAGTCCTANAACATATGCAGAGTTAATTATTAGATANAGNAATATATTTAATGTAAGACCTAAACTCAAAAACATTGAAAATCTATCTGAACAATTTCTTGAAATAGATAATCCTTGAATTAAAAATAAAGTAAATAATGAAAATATTATTAATATACCTAAAAAACCTAATTCTTCACCAATTATAGCTAAGATAAAATCTGTCTGGCCTTCTGGAATAAAACCATTATACTTAAAAGAGCTATCTCCAATACCTGTTCCAGTTAATCCTCCATTTGCTAAAGCTAAAANAGAGTTTGAAGATTGACTATTATCACCAAAACCTATCCATGCCAATAGCCTTTTNAATTGATANGGAAATCTATACAATAAAAGTAAAAATNTACTAAATCCTATGGTTAAAAATATTAAAATATTTCTCTTATTAAGACCNGCAATAAAGAGCAATGAAAAGAATATACTAGAAATTATTATAGATGTGCTTAAATCAGGNTGGTAAGAAATTATTGCAATAGAAATAAAAATATACGGTAATAATTCTTTAGCTAAAATTTNAATATNATTTAATTTAGAATAGTATTTATCTATGAAAGATGCAGTAAATATAATAATACCTAGTTTAGCTGCATCAGATGTAGTTAATAATGTAAAATTTCCAATTTTAAGCCANCTATCAATAGAATTCTTTTCAAAATTTATAATAATTGGAATTAACATNACAACCCATGAAAATATTAATATAATTTTNGAATATTTNTTAAANNTATGGTGATTAATAAATTGTAAAACAATCATAGCTAACAAACCTAAAATCAACCATGAAAAATGTTTAAATAAAAAATATGTATCAGATTGATTAAATTTATAATATGCAAATGAACTACTTGCACTGTACATTAAAAATGTACCAAATAATATNATCACTAATATNTTTAATAANATAATAATATGATTGNTAGTTTTTATCATAATTACTCATAACAATTTTTTTAAAAAAATTNCCTCTTTCTTCATAGCTTTTAAATTGATCAAAACTTGAACATGCAGGAGATAANAAAATATTATCTTTTGGATTAGCTATCTTAATTGATTTTAATATAGCATCTTCAAATTTTTCATAATCATAGATATCAAAATAATTTTGTAATTCTTNTTTTATAGAATGNCTAGATTCACCATACAGTATTATTNTATTTATTTTATCACTATATTTGTTTAANTCATTAAAACTAGAATTATTTTTATCAATCCCGCCAAGAATTAATATNACTTTATTATCAAAAGTATCTATCGCTGCGCATGTTGCATGTAAATTTGTTGCTTTTGAATCATTGAAAAATTTATTATTACAATTAATTTTAATTTTTTCCATTCTATGAGGCAATGGATTAAATAAATTTATACTATTTAAAATTAAATTTTTATCTAATCCACATAATTTAGAGGCTAGAAATACTGATAAAATATTCTCATAATTATGCAAACCTTTTAATAAAGAATTTTTAATATCTAATTTTATTTCTTCTCCTTTAACATACATGTTACCATTTTTTGAAACATTAAAATTTATCTTTTTTGCATTTGATGTTGGATGCAAACAATCTATATCACGCTCATTAAAAATAGCATAACAATTTGTATCTTGATTCATTGTTATTTTTAATTTTGCATTTAGATATTTTTTGAAGTTTAAATGATAATCAAGATGATCTGGCGATATATTTAATAGAATTGAAATGTTAGGTTTAAAAAAATTAATGTCATCTAATTGAAAGCTACTTAGTTCAATTACATGAATAATTTTATTTTTAGATAAATTATTTTTTTCTTTTAAAACATTTGATGAAAAAGGTATTCCAATATTGCCCCCTAAGTATGAATCAAATCCATTTTGTTTTAAAACTGAATGTAATAATTCAATAGTTGTTGTTTTACCATTTGTTCCTGTTATAGCAATAATAAAACTTTTTGTAAACCAACTCGCAAATTCTATTTCACTAATTAAAGGTATTGATAAATCTTTTATTTTTTTGATTATTTCTGTATCATTTTTAATACCAGGACTTTTAATAATAAAATCAGATTTTAAAATTTTATCTGAATGTTTTCCTAATTCATATTCAAAGTCTTTAATTTTAATATTAGATAATTTTCTAATGTCACTAATAAATACATTTGCTCCATATTCCTGTGCCAGTTCTGCGGCGGCTAAACCGCTTTTAGCTGCCCCTAATATTCCAATTTTTTTATTATTTATAGGTAAAAAGTTGTTCATTATTGTAATTTGAATGTGCTAAGTGAAAATAGTGCTAATAAAATACCAATTATCCAAAATCTGATTACTATTTTAGATTCTTTTAAACCCTTTTGCTCAAAATGATGATGGATTGGTGCCATCATAAAAAACCTTTTTCCTTCACCAAATTTATTTTTAGTATATCTAAAATATAAAACTTGAATAATGACTGATAATGATTCCATTACAAATATTCCACCAATAATTATTAGTAATATTTCTTTTCTTAATAAAATAGCAAGAGTACCTAATATAGTACCTAAAGCCAAACTTCCCGTATCACCCATAAAAACACTTGCTGGATAAGAATTATACCATAGAAAACCTAAGCATGCACCAATTGCTGCAAATGAGAATACTAATAATTCATCTGAACCTTTTAGATAAAGTATATTAAGATAATCACTAAAATCAACACGCCCTGATGCGTATGCTATTGCTCCCATAGCTAATATAGATATTGCAGATAATCCTGTAGCTAAACCATCTAAACCATCAGTTAAGTTGACTGCATTAGATGTAGCTGTAATTACTACAATAACTAGAATGAGATACATCCATTTTGGCAATTCTAAAAAACCATTTATGTTATTTTCAGATTTATAGTTTGAAGCCATAAATGGAATTGATATGCTTGTATCAGAAATTTCTTGTACATAATCTTTATTGTGATCAATAAATATTTTAGGAGAATCAATAAAATTTAATACCATAAATGCAACAAAAATTCCTGTTAAAACCTGAGCAATTAATTTATATCTCGCTATTAAACCTTTTGAAATTTTCTTAACAATTTTTAAATAATCATCAACAAATCCAATAAATCCCATAAATAATGTTGAAGAAATAATAACCCATGTATACATGTTATCTAATCTACTCCAAAGGATAGTGGGAAGGATAATTGATAAAATAATAATTATCCCTCCCATTGTTGGAGTACCTTCTTTGAGGTAGTGAGTATGAGGCCCATTTTTTCTAATCATTTCACCTATTTGGTGAATTTGGAGTGTGCGGATGATTTTAGGCCCCAGGAGGAAGCTTATTAATAAAGCGGTTATTGCTGCGCCGGCCGCTCTAAATGTTACGTACTGCAAAATATTTATATCAAAATATGTATGTATTAAATATATCATATTGTTTTTATTATTTTTTCAAAATTTAATGATCGTGATGCTTTTAAATATATTGCATCGCCTTTTGTTATTTCTGATTTAAGGTTATCTATAAGTATCTTTTTTTCAATGAAATGCTTTGAAAAAATATTTTTATTTTTGATTTCTTTGATAGTATTTAAAATTTCATCTCCAAAACTAAATACAATATCAGGAGTTTTTTCATTTATAAAATTTCCAAGTTTTACATGTTCACATTTACTTTCATTGCCAAGCTCTTTCATATCTCCAACTACTAAAATTTTTCTCCCTTTATTTTTAAGAGTCATAAATGACTCAATACCAATTTTAAATGATTCGAAATTAGCATTATACGTATCATCAATAATTAAATAGCCATTTTTATTAATATATCTACCTCTCCCATTAGCAAAATTAAAATTTTTTAACGCTTCAATTATATTAATATGTTTAATGCCGCATATTCTTGATATTGAATAGCTTGATAAAATATTTTTTGCCATAATTTTATTTAAAAAATTATTATATATGTTTTTTCCATTTATAGTTAACTCTGGCTTTGAATTAATAAGTTCCCATTTTCCNTAGAAGTCTACATTTGAATTTTTAAATCCNTAAGAAACTTTATTGNTAATATTTTGNCAGTAATTTGANATNTTTATATCATCATTATTCTCAAATATTTTTCCATTTTTTACAGTATTTTTAAATAAGGCTAGCTTTGTATTAACTAATTCATCAAATGATTTGAAATTACCAATATGAGCATTTTGAATATTCGTTATAACACTATATGTTGGANTAATTATTTTACTTAAAAAATTAATTTCATTTGGCTTGCTAGCACCCATTTCAACAATGTTTATTTTAGCATTTAAAGAAAAGTTAAAAAGACTNATAGGNANNCCAATAGTACTGTTATAATTATCTTTAGTATAATTAATATCACTTTCTGTTTTAAAAATATTTACTAACATTTCTTTTGTTGTTGTTTTGCCATTAGATCCAGTTATTGCAATTGTAGNTTGTTTNAATGCTTTTATCCATTGNTTNGCTAACTGACTTATNATACTTTTNGTTGAATCAACTTTAATTACATTATGATCNTNAAATTCTTCATNACTAAAAATTAATGCTGGTTTAGATCTAATAACANNAGGAATAAATTTATGCGCATCAATATTATNTCCTACTAANGGTAAAAAAATATCATTTTTTTGNACTAATCTTGAGTCAATACAAAAGGAATCNACTTCATTNAACTTATAATTATAATTTTGATATATTAAATTTTTAAATAATTCTTTTTCTTTAATTTCTATANGCANAATAACTCTTTAACTATTTCTCGATCANTATGATNTATCNTTTGATTTTTNGTTATTTGATATTCTTCAACACCNTTACCAAGAATCAATAGAGTTTGGTTTTTACATAATTTTTTAAATTCAACTTTTATAGCTTTTTCTCTNTCATNACATACAATATGTTTATGATTTTTAAATCCTGATTCNATATCCTTAATAATTTNATTGCAATCCTCATCNCTAGGNTTATCATCAGTAACTACTATTTTATCTGAAAATTTCTCTGATATTGATGCCATAATGGGACGTTTTTCTTTATCTCTATTCCCTCCACATCCAAATAAAGTAATGATTTTATTATCTGATTTAATATCTTTAACAGTTGATAAAATTTTTTCAAAAGCATCTGGTGTATGAGCGTAATCAATAATTACTATNCCACCATTTTTCTTTTCATAAGACTCAAATCTTCCAGGTATTAAATCAAAATTATGTAGAGCTTTAATTATTTGAGCCATATTTAAACCTTGTTTTAGACAAGCTAAAATTGAAGCTAAAATATTTGAAATGTTAAAATTTCCTGTAAGATTTGATTTGACCTTATATGTTTTTTTATTGTAATTAATTTCAAATTCAGAATTAGTTAATGACATATTTATATTACTTGGGTATATATCTGCCCTTTTGTTAAATCCATATGTTAAAATTTTTGCATTTGTTTGTTTAATAATACTATCAGAGTAATTATCATCTATGTTTATTATAGCAGTTTTATTTGATTTTAAATTTTTAAATAATTTTAATTTTGTTTCAAAATAAGAGTTGATATCTTTGTGAAAATCTAAATGATCTCTTGTTAGATTTGTAAAAATAGCTAAATCTACATCTACATTATCGATTCTATTTAATGCGATTGAGTGTGAAGAAATTTCCATATTTAAATGAGTGACTCCACCAATATATAGTGTGCTAAAAATACTTTGTAATTCTATGGATTCAGGGGTTGTAAATCCCATATTTCTAATTCCATTTGGTCCATAAAAACCTAAGGTTCCTAAAGAGCTTGTTGAATAATTATTGAATTTTAATATAAAATTAACAATGTTAGTTATACTAGTCTTACCATTAGTGCCAGTAATGCCTGTTATAAAAATATTTTTTGACCTATTACCAAAAAAATTTGATGCAATTTTTGACATCGCTCTTCTTGAATTATTAACTTTTATTACAGGGACTTGATAATTCTGTGTAATATTCTGATCTACTAATATTGAATTTGCTCCTAAATCTATTGCCTTATCTATATATTTATGTCCGTCCACATTAAATCCTTTTATAGCGATAAATAAAGAATCTTTTTTAACTTTTCTAGAATCATAGAAAATTCCACTAACTTTTCGCGAATCAACTTTTCCAGAATAATCTAATCCTTTTAAAATATTATTAAGCTTTTGCATTTACTGAGTTTTTATTAATTAGTTCATTATCATAAAAAATAATATTTTCTATAATACTTTTAGCACTAGGGACTGCACTTTCTCCACCCCATCTTTTATTATATTCAGGTGCCTCAATAGAAATTATCATAACATACTTTGGATTTTCTATTGGAAAAACAGATGCAAAAGATGAAATAAATTCATTTTTTGAATATTCTCTATTTTCTAAATCCCATATTTCTGCAGTTCCAGTTTTTCCCCCACTATTAAATTTTTCTAAATAAGCTTTTTTTGCAGTTCCATCTTCAACTGTTTTTTGTAATAGTTTGAGCATAATTTTTGAGGTGTTTTCACTCATATTTTTATATAAAATTATAGGGTCATAGGTACTTTCAGAAAAATTTTCATGAACTACTTCTTTTACTATCTGAGGTTTTAACATAAAACCTCCATTAGCAATTGAACTATATGCAAAAGCCATTTGTAAATTTGTAACTAATATAGATTGACCAATTGAAGCGCTTGCTAAATCTCTAATATTTCTTTTATAATATTGTAATGATTTAATTCCACCTTTATGTTCATCCATTAATGAGATATTAGATTTAATACCAAAACCAAAATTTTTCATTTTATTATAAATTGAACTGATTGATAGTTTTTCAAAAACTTTTACAGTTCCTATATTACTTGAATTACTAAAAATTTCATCAAACCCTAAAGAATCATAACCGCTATCGTGATCTTTAAATGGATTTATGTACTTTCCTTTATAAAAACCATTTTCACAAAAGTATTTTTCTTTGTCTTTATGTAAATTATTTTCAACTGCTTCGGTAAAACATATTATTTTAAAAGTGGATCCAGGCTCATATGCACTAGTAACCGGCCTATTTACATAGTAAATTGATGAAGAGTCTTTAGGTAAATTTTTATATTCATTTAAATTAAAATCTGGTATACTTGCCATTGCTAAAATTTCGCCATTATTTGGATTAACTATAATTCCATTAGCGCTTTTAGCTTTATTAAATGCTAAGGCATTTTTTAATTGGTTTTGTAATATTTCTTGAATTTTAATATCTATAGTTAAAACAATATTTGATCCATTGCCAGGTAATGGNGATGTATTTTGATCTAAAATAGTTTTCCCAGAAGCAGTTTTATTATATTCAACTTTTGATCTCTTACCAGTTAATAAACTATTAAAATATCCTTCAACACCATATTTACCTTGATTATCATAATCTGTAAAGCCTATTAATTGCGCAGCTAATTCATTATAGGGATATAATCTGTGGTTGTATTTATCAATTCTAACATTATCAATACTATTAATTTTTTTTACTAAATCTTTATAATCATTAAATATTAAATCTTTCTCTATTACTAAATATTTTGAAGTTTCTTTCATAATACTATTATATTTTGATTTAGGACTTAATAAGGCATTTGACAATAAATCAATTAAATTATTTTTATCATTTATACTCATTTTTGATGCATCTATCCATATTAAAAATTTTTCTATTGAGTAGGCTAATAAATTATTATTTCTATCATATATATTCCCTCTTTGCCCAATATTATTTTTATATGATTTTATTTTTTTGTTAATTTCTTTTTTATATGAATTTGATTTTATTATTTGAATTGAAAAAAAATTTATTAAAACACATCCTGTTATAAATAAAGTGATATTTTTAAATATATTAAAACGTTTTTGGTATTTAATATATAATCTGCTCATCTTTTTCTTACCACTTAATAATATTTCTAGAATAATTTGCTCTAATCATACCAGCTTTCTCTGCTTCGTTTTTAATGTGATTTCGAATTAATTTATCTTTATTATTTATAGATATAACTTTTTGATCTCTTGTTATTTCAATCTGCTTTGAGACTGCAGGTATTTTATCACGTTTTATTATTTTATTAGAATTACCGATATTAATAATTAGGTAGAATATTAGAAGTATTAAAGAGAAAGTAAGTAGAGAAAAGAAACCTGAGTTTATTTTAAAAGAAATTAAATTACTCTGATTTCTGTAATTTAGAGACATTCAGCTATTCTAAGTTTTGCACTTCTAGCTCTGGAGTTTTTTTCTATCTCACTTATACTAGGTAATATACCTTTTCTATTGATAATTTTTATTTTAGCCTTATGGCTACAATTACATATTGGAAAAGATGGTGGGCATATACATTCAATTTCATTTTCCTTAAAAAAATGTTTTACTATTGAATCTTCCAAAGAATGGAATGTAATTATAACTAGACGACCACCCCTTTTAAGGCATTTCAAAGAATTTTCTAAAAATAAATTTAAATTTTTAATTTCTTCATTAACTTTAATTCTTATTGATTGAAAAACTCTTGATAAAGTTTTATTTAAATATCTTGGGTTTGTTACTTCTTGAATTGCTTTTTTTAAATCAAATGTTGTATTCATTTTATCCTCTTTTGAATATTTGACTATATTTCGAGCAATTTTTTTGTATTTTTTTTCTTCTCCATACAATTTAATAATTTTACCTAAATCATTTTCATTTATATTATTTAATAATTCTTTTGCTGAGACTCCCTTNTCTTCGTTAAATCTCATATCTAAATCGCCATTATTCATATAAGAGAACCCCCTATGCCCTGAATCGATTTGGTAGGAGGAGATACCAAGGTCAACAACTATGCCATCTACTTTAGTAATACCTATATTTTTTAAAATATCAGGTATTTCACTAAAGTTTCCTTTGTAAAGTGAGTAGGATTGTTTAGGAAATTTAGATAGGTTGTTTTTCGAATATTTCAGGGCATAGGAATCTAAATCTATACCGATTAATTTTCCATTTTTATCTAGGTTATGTAATATATGTTTTGAATGGCCAGCAAAACCAATTGTACCATCTATATATATTCCATTTTTATTCATTATTAAATTTTCTATAGTTTCGTTGAGAAGGACAGACTTGTGATAATCCTTCATTATTTAAAATTTTATTTCATTAGCAATATCTTCGAAATCATCATCACTAATAATATTATCTGTTTTCAATAATTTGGGTGACCATAGCTCTATTTTTTTTATCATACCAATTATTGATACATCTTTATCTATTTGCGCATAATCTAATAAAGTGTCTGGAATTGCAATTCTACCTTGTGAATCATATTTTAAGTGAACTGCACATCTAACAATTGATCTAACAAAACTTCTATGCTTCATTTTAATTGATGATAAAGAACCTAATTGTGACTCAACTTTTTTCCATTCATCTAATGGATATAATATTAAACATGCATCAAAACCTCTTGTTAAAACAAATGTACTGTTATTAACAGGAGATAAAGCTTTTCTATACTTAATAGGTATGCTTAATCTATTTTTTTGGTCAATAGTATTATTATATTCACCAGTAAAGGATATATTTAAATTATTTTCTTCCATCTTACTCAGACTATATATTTTATTTTAACATTCGCACACAATAACAGGGATTAATCCCCATTATTCCCCATTATTATATTACAACTCACCATATTAATGCAAGGATTTTTTTATTTTAATAAAAAATAATAATAAAAATATGATACCAATTATTGGTAATTATTTCTGATATTTATAAAATGATTTGTACTGTTTAAGAAACTAGGGTAGATATAATGCGGTATGTAAAAATAATAATTATAATAACTCCAATAATGGTAGCAATTTGTTTTGGGTCGTAATCTTTTGATTCTAAAGAATTGTCTTCGTTATTATAATTTAAATCTTCCTCATCAGTCAGAGGCATAAATGTTAAATCGATGTCTATAGGATTTATATTAGATACGCTATCAAATTCTTGCATAATATTTTCTGACTTTTCAAAATCTATATATTTTAGATATTCTTTTAAAAATAATTTTATATATACAT
Source organism: bacterium TMED6 (assembly GCA_002167465.1). Taxonomy (GTDB): domain Bacteria; phylum Fidelibacterota; class Marinisomatia; order SCGC-AAA003-L08; family D37C17; genus TMED6. The sequence goes on along the minus strand of NHBL01000044.1, from coordinate 23,381 downwards.
TAGGTTTAAAAGAAAAGTCTCCTGATTCCATTTTTTCAAAATAGCTTTTCTTAATTTTACATGAATCAGAAATTTGATCTAGTGTTATTCCCTTTGATTTTCTTAGCTGTTTAATAGCATTTGCAAAATTATTTATTTTTTCCATAACAAAATTTATTATATAAAATTATAATTTTAAAGATTTTAATATTTGAGAAAATTTTCCTATTGGNAAACCCATNACATTTTCATANGAACCGTTTATTTTTTCAATGAATGTTGCACCATAATCTTGAATACCATATGACCCAGCCTTATCTAAAGGTGAATACTTCTCAATATAAAAATTTATAGTCTTATCATTTAAATCATAAAATTTAACNCTAGTTTTTTGATGAAATNGTCGTTTAATATTTAGACNCCTATTCCTAATAGANACGCCTGTTATAACTTTATGAGTTTTACCACTTAGCATCAATAACATTTCTTTAGCATCNTTTTTATCGGANGGCTTATTTAAAATTTTATCATTTAAAACTACTATAGTATCAGCNCCAATGACAGTATAATTTTTATAATATAGTGANACATTTGACGCTTTAAGATTGGCTAATAATGTACAATAATGAGATGGTTCTAAATTAGTAGAAACTAAACCTTCATCAATTTTAGAATCTACAACTTCAAATTCAATATTAATTTTTTCTAAAAGCTCTTTTCTTCTAGGACTTTTTGAGGCTAATATAAATTTCATTTTAATTTTGTTACTTTATATAAGTTTTTAAAAATTTTATTATTATTTCTTAATTCTAAATGATAAATATATGTTCCATTATTTATATAATTTCCTGATGAATTTTTACCATCCCAGAAAACAGAACAAAAAGTGTTTAAACANTCTTGATTATCTATAACTTTTANTCTTCTTCCATCTAAATTAAAAATTGAAATCTTNGCTTTTGAGGGATATTCTGAAATTTTAAAAGTAAAGTGGGTTTCCTTTTTAAATGGNTTTGGAAAATTATACACATCATATGCTTTGAACNAAGAATTTTCTAAATTAAGATTTATTAAGCTTAGTGTTTTATTATTAAAATTATCCCATGCTTCAACAAATAATTGGTTATTTCCTAAATACAATTTTTCAGATTCAATTTTAAATTCACCTACAGATGTNGAGTCACAACTTGAAATATAATTAAATTGTTCATTNTCTATAATTGTTTGATTTTGTTCATCATTTATCCAATATCTTATACTATGCCCTAAACCATCCATTAAATTTATACCTGAATGGTCGGTTATTTTTACAATTATAAAACTATTTTCAAAAATATTATCTTGGTTAAATAACTGTCTATGATCTTCTGTATAAAAATCAATTTGAGGACCTAAAATATCCTGATTAATTATNTCCTCNAATTCATCTTGATCATATTCAATATTTAAATTCATAATATTTTGAAAATAATTNTAAGGATTATCTTTGATTTGAANNTATGCTCTAGCNCAATCTTGACATTCNGATGCATCAATAGGAGTTATAAAACAAACATTTTGATAAAAGTCTCCTCTGTATATACTTTGACCTTTGTTTTTGTAATTAACAGAATCACCTTCTTCATAAATTCTAATTACATTTTTTTCATTGCCTAATATATTTATACTTCCATTATATGGACCTACATCTAAAGAAACATTGGCTCCAATAAATAAATTTTCAGGAATTTGATTATCTATAATATTATTAAACTTAGGGAATGGTAAAGGTAATGCAGGGTCACCAAATAAATGAAAAAGATGCTCTGAACTAGAATTATTTTTTGCATTTCTATAAATATCTCCTAATCTACTTTCATCATCGTATACCTCAACGTATTGATTTATTTTATTAAAAAATTTAGTTAAATAATTAATATTTGAAGTTTCTCCTATTCCTCTTGATGTAGAAATAACTGCAATTGAGCTTTTTTCATTTAAAAGTAAAGCTTCAGCCATTGAATCTTTACCATCATATTCTCCAAAAGAACACGTACCAACAACCCAAATTGGTAATTTATAATTATCTATATTAAATAAATTAATATCCCTATCTAATTCTAATATTCTTTCATCAGCTAAAGTATTATAATCACCATGACCAATATAATTTATTAAAGCTACACCACTATTAATATTTTCTATTAAATCAGATGTTAATTCAGTATGTAGTAATCCATCAGAATTTTGAATTGGCTCATAATCGATACCATAAAAAGTATAAGGAATTAAATTTTCTTTAATTTGCTCATAAATAATATGTGAATTTTCTGTATGACTTAACTCTGGATATTTATTGGGATTTGGATTATTTTCATCATCACTAATTAAATTTACTCTCATTCTCCATAAATTATCATTATCTAATGGAAAATATAAATTATCTATATAGTCATCTATATTTTGAATTACTGAAATTGCATCAGAAATATTTGTAACAGGTATTCTTCCTGTAGATAATTGAGGGTTTGCAGAAAATAAGTTTACAGAGCTGTAATAATCATCAGAAGGGACGTTACCATTGTAAATAGGCGGAACAACAGTCTCATCTCCTAATATCAAAAGATAATTAAGGCTAGGTGTGTTATTTATTTCATTTATTATAAATTCTCTTATTGCATACTCAAAATCTAACTCTGAGTACAAGCTATAAATTGAACTAACTGAAATTATATTAACATTTAAATCATTATGTATATCTTTTAAATTTTCAGCTGCTTCTAATAAATCACTATTAGTAATGATTATGTAATCAACTTCATTAATTTTATTTAAATAATTAAAATTATTTGAAAAAAAACTTTTATTAATTATATCTTCAGATGGCTGGCATTCATTATTAATTGTATCATCATCTATTGTAAATTCAAGAATAATAGACTCTAAATAAAAAAAATTATTATCAATTATTTTATATGGAAAAATATCTACATAACTAGATGAACATCCTCTATAAATAAATGTATTGCCTATAGTAACTAAATTATTATCTTCTGAATTAAAAATAATATTATCTACTTTTTTCCACTTAATATGCTTTATTTCATAATTTATTTTTTTAGGATCAGAAATAATAAATTCTAATCTATAAATATCGTATGTTGATTGATTCATTGATATAGTACCATTAGAATTTTTTACATAGAAATTGTTGTTCACAAAATCAAATGTATTATTATCTAATTCGTAATTAATTGTATACGAAAAACATAGAGATATATTTAAAAAAAATGAAATTAATCTGATAATCATATTTATTGCCTTTTTAAAAAAAAAAGAATTATACTAAATTTAACCCGTTAGATATATTTTATGTTCCAATAATTTGAGAAAAAATGACTTTTAAGGTAAATTTTATAAAAAAATACTACAAAAACTTACCAAATAGATTAATTGAAAAAAATCTGTATTATCTTTTAAATGGATAAGCCTATCGCAATTTTAACTGGTGCCTCTACTGGAATTGGCCGTAGCTTGGCGCTTAAATTATCATCTAAATATTTCATTTATTTAATATCAAGAAATAAACAGAATTTAAATAAAACAAAAGAATTAATTGATATGCAAAATAATGATTGTCAGATTATTGTTTCTGATATATCGAAAACAAACACCTTAGATAAAATCTATTCACAGATAGATAATAAAGACAGGATAGAGCTATTAGTAAATAATGCTGGTATTGGAGTTTTTAAAAGTATTTCTGATACAACAATTGAAGATTGGGATAATACTTTGAATACAAATCTAAGAGGCTCTTTTTTAATGACCAAAATGATTATTGATAATCTAAAATCTAAAAAAAATGGTAAAATTGTATTTATAAGTTCAGTTGCTGGACTTCAGCCCTATAAAAATTCTACAGCTTATGTTGCATCAAAGTATGCAATTCGAGGCTTTGCTGCATCTTTAAGGGAGGAATTAAGAGAATTTAATGTAAAAGTAACAACCGTATTTCCAGGAGCTGTAAATACACCTATTTGGGATAACAAGAATATGGAAGAATTAAGAGAAGGTATGATGAAAACTGATGATTTAACTGAAACTATTTTTCATGCTATTAATGCTCCTAATAACTGTGTTACAGAGGAAATAACAATTAGAAGAACATTAGGAGATTTTTAAACACTATCTATTTTTTTCCTGTAAAATTCTAGTTTTTGATGAAGCCCATGAACAAATTAAGCAATCATTTAAGTGATGATTTCTAGCTGGACAATACTCTCTTCCAAAGAAAATAATTTGTAAGTGAAGTTTATTCCATTTTTCTTTAGGCCATAATTTTTTAAGATCTCTTTCTGTCATTTCAACATTTTTAGCTCTGGATAAACCCCATCTTGAGGCAAGTCTATGAATATGAGTATCTACAGGAAATGCTGGAATACCATACCATTGTGACATCACAACACTTGCTGTCTTATGTCCTACACCAGCTAAACTTTCTAAATAATCCCAATCAGCTAGAACTCCACCACCTTCAATTAATTGGTAAGCCATTTTTTTTAAATTTTTTGCTTTAGTTGGAGCTAACCCTATTTCTTTAATCAAATTTTGGATAACCTTTACACCTAAATGAGACATTTCTTCTGGAGTACTAGCTCTATTAAATAATCCTGGTGTAACTTCATTAACTTTTTTATCAGTTGTTTGAGCTGATAACATTACAGCAACTAGTAAAGTATAAGCACTAGAATGAGTTAAGGGAATAGGAGTTTCAGGATATAGATTATCTAAAATTTCAGCAATTTTTATTGCTTTTTCTAAACGAGTCATAATTATGTATTATTAATAATATTTTTTATTTGTAAATCAACCTTATAAAATTGATCTGATAATTTTTTATATAAATCATCAGACATGGAAACTCTATCATTTTCACTCTTATTAAGAGATTCTAAAATCTTAATAATACCTAAAGGCTTTTTAAAAAGCTTAGATCTCAAATTACCTAAAAAGATTGAATATTTTTTTATAAAGTTCCTCATAGTTTTTGATTTATAAGTTTTATTTTTATTAATGACTTTAAATTTAGGAGCATTAAAACTTGAATCAATATTTAAAAATTCTAATGTTTCAGAATATACTCTTTCAGGGTTTTTTTTAATTTCTTTTAAATCTATAAATTTTATATTTTCTCTTCCAAAACGATCAATAAAAGATTGAATATTTTTAGGCAATGATAAAATATTTGATGTGTAAAACAGTTTATTTACTACTGTAGTTTGTTTTGGAATATTTTGACCGCTTAGTCGGTTATTTTCTAATGCTAATGCATGACTAAAATCTTCAATAACTTCATCTCCACTAAATACAAATTGAGAATGCAATGAATGTACTAAATCAACTAAATCTCTCAACATAATAATAATTTTAGCCTTTGGATTAAAGTCATGTATTTCTTTAGCAGCTTTATCAGAAAAAAGATAAAAAGTTGATGCTTCGCCAATAATTTTTTTATCTGTTTTAAATAAACTTTGATATTCATTTAAACTTAAATTATAAGCACCATTTCTCCTTTGCAAATCACTTCCAAAAAAATGAGGCTCTTTGAAATCAGGAAAATAAATATCAGAGTGTTTTTTTAAATAATGATATAAAAATGTTGTCCCTGATTTAGGAGCACCAACAATAAATAAGTTTGGATTTTTCATTTTTTATAACCCTAAAATTATTTTTTTGGGATATTTAATTATTAATTTTAATAAAGATGTAATTTTTGAAATATTTTTAGATAAATTATAATTTCCACCATAACTAGCTGATACATGATGCCATAATTTAGCTTGAGAAATGTAGTAACATTTTATACCTATATTTTGAGCTCTAATAGATAAATCTACATCTTCGCCGTACATATTAAAGCTTTCATCAAAACCTTTTAATTGGTTAATATTTTTCTTTGAAATTAATAAACAACATCCAGTAATATAATCAGTTAAACAATCATTGTCATAAATTGAATTATCAGTTTTTCTAATACCATTATGGGAAACAAATAAATTTAAAAAGCCAAATTTCCCTCCAGCATACCATATTTTATTTTTATTCTTTGTATATAAAATTTTAGCTCCCATAATGTAATTATCGCCATATTTACTAATTGCTTTAGCAAATGAATCTAATAGATACCTATCGGATACTGTATCATTATTTAATAAAAGATAATAATCACAATCATCATCATCAAGCTCAAAAATTGCTTTATTATAACCTTTTGCATATTTATAATTATGCGAATATGATATTATATTAATATTTTGATTTTTAATTTTTAATAATGAATCATCATTAGAATTATTATCAATAACTGTAATTTTAAAATTTGAATAATTATTATTTTTAATAGATTGAACTGCTTCACTTAAATACTTTGAACCGTTCCAATTAAGTATCATTACATGTATTCTAGGATTCATTAATATGCTCCCAAATACCTGAAATATAATAATCCCATGAAAAATTTTGTTTATTAGAAGCAATATACTGAGGCATTTCAATTTTATCGTTTGAATTAAAAAATTTATTTATTTTTTCTTTTAGAGAGCTAATACTGTTATCATGAATTACATAACCCGACTTATTATCATTTACATATTCTGAAAGGCCACCTACATTATTTACAATAGTAGGTAAATTATACTGCCATGATTGTGACATAATCCCACTTTGAGAAGCAGAGTGATAGGGTAAAACTAATAAATCGCTCATAATCATTAATTTTTCAAGCTCTAAATTTGATAAGAATTTATTAATCCAAATGACTTGATTATTAATGCCATATTCATCTATTATAGCTTTATATTTTTTTAAACTCTCATAGGCTTCACCAGCAATAATTAATTTACTATTTGTATTATTTTTAAGATAATCATTTACCCCATGTAATAAATTATCTAAACCCTTGTATGGTCTAATTAAACCTGCAAATAATATTATATTATCATCGGTAAAATAACCCTTTTCTAATCTTATACTTATTTTATCTAATTTAGGCTGATAATTTATGTCTATTGGCAAAAATCTAACTACACTTTTGAAGTTATCTTTAAAAGTTTTTAATTCATTCTTAACAAATGATGACATGAATATAAATTTCTTAAATGATTTAGTATAATATTTTATTAATTGAGTGTCAATTATATTATTTTCATGAGGTTGTATATTATGACATATAGAAATTAGTTTTTCATTACCTATTTTACGCTTTAATTGTTTTGCAATTGAACCTAATGAAACTCCTACAAATGGGTTCCAATATGAAAAAATAACTAAATCAGGATTAAATTCTAATATGGAATGAACTGTCTTTGTCCAACTTAATGGATTAATAGTACTAATTGTATAATGAGTATTTTGATGGTTTTTATTATTAGAAAATTTTTGTGTTTTTCCTGGAAAAAATAATTTCGGATATAGATAATAAAAACTAAATATTTTTACTGAATTATTTTTATTTAGATTAATATACAAACCCTTGTTATGATCTGAAATCCCACCTCTATATGGGGGGGAAGTGCTAATCAAAGCAATTTTCATTATTATTTAATAATTTCTTTTATTATTTTTCTTTTTTTGCGTCCATTATTAACAATTAATTCACCAATTAAGCCTATTGATAAAGATTGAATACCTACAACTATTAATAATATACCTAAGAAAAATAAAGGTCTAGTGCTTATATATATTCCTTGAAACCAAAGTATAGTTAAATATAGATTAATCAAAAGGCCTATAAAGCTTAATAAAAATCCTATTGAACCAAAAAAATACATAGGTTTATTAAAATATTTTTTTAAAAAATAAATAGTTAAAAAATCAAATATACCATGAAAGAATCTAGCTTTCCCATATTTTGTATGACCATGTTTTCTTTCTCTATGAACAACAGTAGCTTCAGTTACTTTATATCCATTATTAAATAATAATAAAGGAATATAACGATGTAATCCACCATAAATATTTAATGATTTAATAGCATTTTTCTTATATACTTTAATACCACAATTCAAATCATGTAATTTTAAACCAGAAAAAAAATTAATAAATTTATTAAAAAAGAAAGATGGAATTGTTTTTGAAAATGGATCTTTTCTATTTTTTTTCCATCCAGAAACACAATCCCAACCCTTTTCTAATTTATCAATCAATTTAACAAGCTCATGTGGATCATCTTGTAAATCGCCATCTAAAGTTGCCACATANTCATATTGTGCTAATTTAAANCCTTCATTAAGNGCATCAGATTTTCCNTAGTTTCTATTTAATTGTATNGAAACTACATTAGTATCNTTTAATGCTAATTGGTTAATAATATCAAAGCTACTATCATTACTTCCATCATTAACAAAAATGATTTCATATTCATTAAAATCATTTAAGACAACNTTTTTGATTTCTTNGTACAAAGAATTAATTGATAATTCTTCATTATATATTGGTATTATNATTGATATNTTTCTTTGCATAGTGAACTAATTTATCTATTTAAACTTAATTAAAAGTAGTTAGATAANCAATTTCTATTTATTTGTGGGGGAGATAAAATTATATATTATTTAGAAAAAAGTTCTTTAGCAAACTGGTCTGGTGTTTTACCATTAGGAACAGTNTACATTCTTTCTCTAAACTTAATATTGCCTGTTTTATTTGGGTCTAAAGCATGCACAACTTTAATTTTTATTAAGTCTTTNGNACCGCCCTTATTTAATTTATCTTCAAATGTTTGTTTCTTAGCCATAATATCCNCTGTTTGAGCGATAAATNTACGAAAAACCTTTAATAAAAATANAGGAAATTTTTATTTAGTCTTCTTTTTACCAACTACCTGCTTAATAATAAAANTATCATTTTTTAAAGTATCAGATTCAATAGTATTTAACGAATTAGAATTAACCTCTTCATATGCNATTATCTCTTTTTCATTTTTACTTTCATATGTAATGAAAAATAAAATCATTAATANAGCAAAAGAATAAGATATTCTATTTATAAAAACTGGTGAAAATTGGAAGCCAAGTATAGATTTTTTGTTAATTTTAGAGTCTAATTTATGTAAAAAGTCATTTGATGTTTCAATTTTTGGCATCATATTTATAGTGGAAACAATTTTTGAAATGTTTTTTACTTTTTTGGAAAATTCAGAATTTTCTATCATATAATCTTCAAAAAGCTTCATAGCTTCTGCAGAAAGATTTCCTTCAATATAATCTGATATCTTTGATTCAAAATCTTTATTCATATTTCTAAACAACCTCTTTATTTTTTAAACATTCATGTAATTTTATACGAGCTCTATTTATCCTAGATTTTACTGTTCCAAGNGGAAGCTCAACTATTGTACTTATTTCATCATAAGAAAGTTCCTGTATATCTCTAAGTATNATAATTGTTTTAAAATCCAAAGCGAGATTAGACAAACATTTTTTTAAATCNACTCTTAAACTAGCNTTNAAAATATCTTTATCTGGTTCATTTGAAATATCAGGNACAATTAGTTCTTTNTCTTGAAATGCTAAATCACTATTTGAGTATGTTTTTCTTCTCTTCTTTTTTCTTAATTCAGTTTTAGCAAAATTACCTGCAATTGTATAAATCCATGTTGAAAATTTTGCAATATTTTTATAAGAATTTTTATGTGTGTAAAGTTTTAAAAATGTATCTTGTAATAAATCTTCAGCTAAATCAATATCGTGTACAAATTGATAAATATAATTTAACAACCTATCTTTATATCTATAAACTAAATGATTGTATCCAGATATNTTACCATCTTGAAATTCTTTAATTAATTGTTCATCAGTTTTATCTNTCATAATAAGTTGTACATATATTGTTTATTAGGCATAACATACGATTTTTCATATTTATANTTACAGTTTTAGANTGTAAATCAATAGTATTAATTTCTAAAATAATATTTTCAATTTCATTTTGAGTATACTTAAAAGAATATGTATTAATTCTAGATTGAATAATTTTATTTATAGTAAAATTATAACCATTACTTACATTACTTTTATAATATGAATGTAAATAAATTGCATGAAATAAATTAAATAAATAAATCAAAATTAAATTTATAGAATTTCCATTNATTGTAATAGATTCATAAATATCTAATGATTTATTAAGATTTTTTTTTGCAATTGAATCTTGAAAATGCCACAGATGGTAANTTCTATTAGAATCAATATTAGAGTANGAATTAGATAAAAAATCTATTCTTATATAATTCATTACATTGCCAATATTATTCCCATATGAATCAATATAATTTTTAATTTCNTTTGATCCAATATTAATTTTTTCGATTTTNGTAAAATATTTTATCCATTCTAACATTTGATTTTCAAAAGGTGTCCTAACATCAATTGCTACTGAATTTTTTATAATAGAATCTATGAACTTACTTCTAGAATCATAATTATTTTTCACTAATATAATATGATGATTAGNTTCAGTTTGATTNATATAATCAATCAGTTCTTTTTTTGCTTTAACTGAAAATTTATTAATATTCTTTATAATAATAATTTTGTTTGAATTAAATAATGAAGTATTAGATAATTCATTAAATACTGTTTCTTGTTGATCATATCCCAAATAGTATAAATATGATTCATAATCTGTATTAATTTTCTTAAACTGATTAATAAAAAAATCTTGCATAAAAATATCATTTCCGTACAAGAAATATGAACTTGAAAAATCGTGTTTATGAATTTTTTTTACAGCTTGACCTAATGTTAATAGTTTCTGCATTGAATTAAATTTTGTTTACAAATAATAAAAATATTGACAAGATAAAACAATAGATTGAAAACATCCAATATTTTTTATTCTGTAATAAAATATTAGATAAATATATTGCTAACCATCCAAATATAAATGAAATTAAAATTCCAATAAATGATGATGAAAAACTTGAAATATCTAAGCTAATTAGTGATGCACCCATAATTAAGGGTATAGCCATTAAAAATGAAAATCTTATTGCATCATCTTTATTAACACCTAACAACAATAATGTAGATATTGTAATACCAGACCTTGAAACACCCGGAAATAGTGCTAAAATTTGTAATATGCCTACAATAATAGCAAGTTTTAAAGTCATTTTTTTTGAACCTGAACTAAATTTTGTTAAAAATAAAATTATTGCAGTAAATAAAAAAGAATAAGGTAAAAATTTAATATCATTAAAATGTAATTCAATTAAGTCTTTAAATAATATCCCTATTATTGAAATTGGTATACATCCAATTATAATTAAAAAAATATTATATCTATTTTCAGAATTTANTTTNATAAGTTTTATAAGATCTAATCTATAATATATAATAATAGAAAAAACTGTACCCAAATGAAGCATTATTTCAAAATTAAAATTTTGAATTTCTTGATTAAAAATATCTTTCAGAATAACTAAATGACCAGAACTNCTNATTGGTAAAAATTCAGTTAATCCTTGAATAATTGCAGCAATAATAACATAAAAAATATTATCATTTGTCATCCTATAATTCCTAACATTCGTTTTGCATTATTTTTATCTCTTCTAAAACTTTCGCANTCTAATGACTCAAAAGTACAGATGTTACATGTATTAATGTTTCGCTCATAAATACCATATTCTANAGCATCTTTTTTTATTTCTTTTTCTAAACTTAACATCCATTTATTTTTTGATATNTCTTTCAATACAAATGAAAAATATTTTGCTACATCCCAATCTATTTCATAACAACATTCTTTTATATGAGGCCCTATAAATATTTTAATATTTTTTGGGTCTGAATCTGATTGATTAAAAAAAATTTCTAAGGCATTTTTAATAATATGATTTTTTGTACCTTTCCATCCCGAATGAATTAATCCATATAAATCATTCTTTAAATCATAAATATAGATAGGAACACAATCAGCAACTTTGGTAGTTAAAATAATATCATACTTCTTAGATGTTATTAAACCGTCAACATTATCATATTGACCTGGTTTGGTAATAAACTTTACATTTGAGGTGTGATTTTGAATAGGTATTGCAAATTTTTTATAATTTTTTTTAAATGATTCTTTTTCGATTGAAGCATGTATTTTATAATCAAAAAAATGAGAAAAATTATATTTATTTATTCCCATTCTATTGTTCCTGGTGGCTTTGATGTAATATCATATACAACTCTATTAACACCAGATACTTTATTAACAATTTCATTTGAACATCTTTTTAATATTTCAGGTTTAAATTCATACCAATTAGCTGTCATACCATCTGAACTTGTTACAGCTCTTAAAGCAATTAAATTATCATAAGTTCTGCTATCGCCCATAACTCCTACAGTTTTAATTGGAATTAGTACACAAAATGCCTGCCAAATATTTTGATACTCATTTGTCTCTCTTAATATGTTCATAAATATATAATCGGCTTCTTGTAAAATTTTAATTCTTTTAGGTGTTATTTTACCAATAATTCTTACAGCTAGTCCAGGACCAGGAAATGGATGTCGATCTACGACTAAACTAGATAAACCTAATTTTCTTCCTACTTCTCTAACTTCATCTTTAAATAAACTTCTTAAAGGTTCAATTAATTTTAATTTCATATCTTTTGGTAATCCACCAACATTATGATGTGACTTAATAGTTACGGCAGGCCCCTTTTTAGAGCCACCAGATTCAATTACATCTGGATATAATGTTCCTTGTGCCAAAAATTTAATATTATCATATGTATTAATCTCAGATTCAAAAGATCGAATAAATTGCTCTCCAATAATTTTTCTCTTTTTTTCTGGATCAGTTACCTTAGATAGCTTATCTAAAAAAATATTAGATTGATCTAATAAATTTATATTAATTCCTAAATCAGCTTGTAAATTTATTAATACATCATCAACTTCATTCTTTCTTAATAGTCCATGATCAATAAAAATAGCTTTGCTTTGGTTTCCAATAGCTTTGTGAAGCAATGTTGCTACAACTGATGAATCAACACCGCCTGATAATCCACATATAACTTGATTTTTACCAACCTTATTTTGAATATCTTCTATTGCATCTTTAATAAAATTGTCAGCAGTCCAACTTTTTTTTAATCGACAGATTTTAAATAAAAAATTAGATAAAATATTTGTTCCAAATTCTGTATGAGTTACTTCAGGGTGAAATTGAACAGCATAAATAGGTTTTTCATTATGACTAATTGCCGCAATAATATTATTATCTGATATAGCTAATGATTGCCAATTTTTAGATAACTCATTAACTTTATCTCCATGGCTCATCCAAACATTTACTGTTTTTGGAATATCTTTGAATAATAAATTATCTTGATTATGCTTTATTATAGAATTACCATATTCTCCAACTTTTCCTTTTGAAATTTTACCACCTGTATTATTTAGTAAAATCTGAAGTCCATAACAAACTCCTAAAATTGGTATTTTCAAATCTAATATTTTTATATTTAATTTAGGGGCGGTTGGCTCATAAACACTTGATGGACCTCCAGATAAAATAATTGCTTTTATATTGTATTCTAATAATTCATCTAAATCAATATCATTTTTAAAAATTTTAGAGTAAATATTTAGCTCGCGAACTCTCCTAGCTATCAGCTGTGTATACTGTGATCCAAAATCTAAGACTGCAATTGTTTCTATATTTTTTTTATTCATGGAAAAACTTAATAATTTTTGAAATTTTACTTTTTAATTTATTTCTAGGTATAATGTGATCTATAAATCCTTTTTCTAATAAAAATTCTGATCTTTGAAAACCCTTAGGCAAATCCTCTCCNATTGTTTGTTTAATTACTCTTTGCCCTGCAAANCCTATTAATGCATTTGGTTCTGCAATTATAATATCTCCTTGCATTGAAAAACTTGCACTNGCNCCTCCCATTGTNGGGTCAGTTAGTAATGATATAAATAATCCACCATTTTTAGAAAATCTTGACATTTTAGTGCTCATTTTAGCTAACTGCATTAAGCTTATTGCGCCTTCTTGCATTCTAGCACCNCCAGAAGCTGATACAATCATTAAAGGNATTTTATTNTTATCAGCATGATTAATTGCTTTACTAATAATTTCACCCATCACNGAGCCTATACTTCCACCTATGAAACCAAAATTCAAAACNACTAAAACAATNCTAGAANNATCTATTTTACCTTCTAAAGCTATTACTGCATCATTTACACCNGTTTTATTTTCTGCATCTTTAAGTTGTTTTTTATAATCTTTAACACCAGAAAATTTTAAAGGGTCTGTTGAATATAAATTTCTACCTAAATATGTTCTATTATCATAATCTAATAAAAGATCTATATATTCATTAAACGAATATTTAAAATGATGATTACAACTTGGACATAAAGAATATGAATTTTTTAGCAAATTNCTATATACNACATCTCCACANGTTGGACATTTAATCCACATACCCTCTTTNGTATCTTTTCTAACCGTAGTTTTTATGTTTTGACTTTTTCTTCTAAACCANTCTGGCATTAAATTATCCTTTANTAANTAAGATATNTTTTCTTTGAATTTTATTGGTTTTNTATAATTNGGTTTAATTGTTTTTATATNTTTGCATANATAATTGTCATAATATTTTAGAGCAATTTTAGCNATATTTTTAGATGAGGGNTTAATTTNAATTATTTCTCTATCTAATTTTTTNTCAGTATATCCATAAATTTTTGANTCTTTTTTAATAGATTCTAAAGTATCAAATTTAATATCATTTGATTTTATACCATGTTTATANTCTTGAATATAATAAAAGTTTTTATAAGCAGATAAAATTATAAAATAATTCANATCATCAATANTATAATTTAAAGAGTCAATAGTATTTATAGGGATAATTGGTTTTTTTAAAGCATAAGCCATACCCTTAGCAAANCTTAATCCAATCCTTAATCCAGTATATGAACCAGGACCAATTGATATTGCAATGGAATCTAAATCTTTTANATTAAAACTNGTACTTTGAAAAATNTCATCAACAAAATATCCCAATAATGATGAATGTTTTCTATTGTTATCTTCTTTTAAAGAAATTATTTGATCATTATTAAATAACGAAACNCTACAAATATTAGTTGTTGTTTCTATTGATAAAATNTATTTATTCATTGCAATTAATTAATCTTTGAGTTTGACTTAAAATTTCAAATGAAATATTATTAATATTTTCAGGTAAGATTGACTTTATATAATCAGCCCATTCAATAAATATTATATTATCTCNTGTTAAATAATCAATTAAACCTATATTTAACCANCTATTAATATCTTTTTCTCTATAACAATCAATATGGATTATTTTAAAATCTGCATTATATTCATTAATTAATGTATAAGTTGGTGATGTTACTTCATGTTTATAATTTAATCCNTTCAAAACACCCTTTACAAANGTTGTTTTTCCAGAGCCTAAATNTCCATTTAAAGTAATTATATTTCCAGGNGATATTTTAGAAGCAAACTCATACCCTACTTNNTCAGTAGCAATATCATTTTTTGTTAATATTTTAAAAGAATTAATTTTCATATTACTTAGATTTAAAATTATAAACTCCATTCCAATCATTTTTTGGAGGATTTTTTTTATATTCATTGCATATATCTATATATGCTAAACTTGGATTAATTTTTCTAAACTTATTTGACATATCCTCTAATTTTACACATTTTTCAAATGCTTGAATTGCTTTATCCCATTTTTGTTCTAAATACATTTGTCTAGCATATTGAAATTTAGTTAATAATTGTTTCAATGAATCATTGTAATTTTCTTTTTTACAAATTAATTCATATACATTGATAGCTTGTTTTTTCCCTTGAACTCTAATTGCTCCTAGTTCTCTATATACAAAATTATTTTTTGTAGCTATATATACAGTTTCAGATACCTGAGCATTAATTCCCCAATATTTTGATCCCGATTCTAATCTAGCCGCCAAATTGACAGCATCACCCATACATGTATAGTTCATTTGTAACGAAGAACCCATATTCCCAGTAACTAAATTACCAGTATTAATACCTACTCTGTGTTCCATATTATTAATCATATCAGACCATTTTTTCTCTCTTGTCCATTTCTGTCTTAATTCTTCAAGTTTTTGGTTCATTTGAATAATAGATAGAATTGCTTTATTCTCATGATTCTCTACTTTAATAGGAGCACCATAAAAAGCAACTATTGCATCACCAATATATTTATCAATTGTTCCACCATTATTTAAAATAATCTGTGTCATCTCTGTTAAATACTCATTTAATAGTTCAACTAATTCAGACGCTGTTAATTCTTCTGAAATTGAAGAAAAATTAGCTACATCAGAAAAAATTACAGTATGATATCCTTCCTGACCACCTAATTTAGGAATTGTTTTGCTTTTGTACATTTGATCAACTAACTCCGATGAAATGTAATTTCCAAAAGTAGACTTTAAAAATTTCTTATCTTGATTTTCAACATAAAGTTTATATGATAAATTAAAACCATAACTGAGAATTGCAGATGATAAGGGATATATAATAGGTAAAATTATTGATTGTGATATATTTGGAATATTAATTGGATATTTTATAAAATATTTTATAAGCCACAAATAATCATTTAAAAATGAACCTATTGATATATTAAGCCATATTATAATAATCATAAATNTTAGTATTAATGAATTAACAGGATTAAAAAANNTCATAATNAAAANNACTAGAAACGATATAAAGGNTGTTATAATTATACTAATTATTTTATCATTTAGGTTACTATCTAAACCTAAAAATGAAATAGGATTATTAATATGATTGTTATCCAAAATCTGTTGAATAACGTTTGCATGTATTTCTACCCCATACATTTCTCCATTATTATTATATGGCGTATTAAACATATCATGATGCTCTTGTAATGCAGAACCAATAATAGCAATTTTACCGGCAAAAGGATTTACACCATCCCATTCATCCATAGTAAATAATTCCATAAAACCATCAATTTCATCGTGATTTTTTAATATAGGCTCGCAATCACCCTCTTCAGGATAACATGAACCATCATCTAATATTTCATGAAGAGGAATAGTATTAAAAGTTTTTAATCTCCCATATGAACTAGGTCCAAAATAGTTAATTAAAAATGTGTTTTCATTTTCATAAAATGGAATAAAAGAATCATTAATATAGATACCATTCTTGTTAACTATTGGTGTACTTTTTTTATAAGAAATAACACTTTGTAATGATAATGAAAAATAGTTTTCTTGATAGGAATCATTAACATTAGGATCATATGCTATATATTTTCTTATAAATCCATCTTTGTCACTTACAGTGCCTACTAAACCTAAGTAAATATCATTTCCGTTTANAATATCTTTACTTGGTTTTATTAAACTAAAATTTTTACCAGCAATACCAGTTTCAATCATATTATTTGCTGCCAATATTACACTAACACCTTTAGCATTAGCATTNTTTATTGATTTAGAGAATATAGAATCAGANAAGGTTTGATTATCNAACATGATATCAAAAGCAATAACTGATATNTTAGCATCAACTAAATTATCAACAACTTTNGCCCAAATTAAACCTCTATCGTATGGATAAAATCTACCTATGTTAGTATATGATGCTTGATCAAGTCCAATAATTACAANATCATTATCCTTCGAATAGTCTTTTTTAANTGCTTTGTTATCTAAATNTTGATATCTTTCTTTTAATTGATTTGATTCATCATAAATATTATCACCACTTAATGGTCCNCTTAATTGAAATCTTAAATCATATANANTTTGTTCAAGNGGNTCATATATNCCNAGCCAATAAAAAACAATATTGACTATTATTGATAAAAATGTAAATAAATATGCTAAATTAAATTTTTTCATAATTAAAAATTATACGATGTTTTAATAAAGAAGAATGCACTATTATATATTTGANTATCTTTCATTTTTCTATATCTGTATTGATAGTTTAAATCAAAAAATAAATTCTTAAAAANTTCTAATTTAAGACTTANAGTAGGATTAATTTGATAATACTCTGAAAATCCTNTTGCCCAGCCTATAGTAGAACCTAATTGTATAGTATTAAATAATTTAAATCTATAAAAATAACCTTTTAAATCTATTTGTCTTATTACTTGTTTTTGATAGTAGATATTATTTCCATAATCATAATAATTATAGTTAAAACCTAAATTGGATGAAAANTTATTTGTCCATTTAGATTTTATATTAAANATTAATGTTTGATTTAATGACCTTGGAGAAAAATAAGTTGAATCATANTCTATATTAATATCATATAATAAATCTTGTTTTTTGGATTGTGAAATNTTGAATAAAAAATTNTGAGANCCATAATATTTGTANTCATATGATATNCTAAAATTNGTTTGAAATCCAGATGTACTNTCTCTTCTGTTTGTTGTNTCTGAAATCATNATATAGCCAAATTCATCAGCCCCCTCTTCTCCTTCATGCCCAGGCTCTTGATAGGTAAACACATCTAAAGAATCAACGCCATTATCTCTATTTATTAATTTTAATGATAAACTATATGTTGGTAAACTATAGCCNGGATAATAACTTAATGCCATATCATATTTATCAGTTTTAGATAATGCTTTTTTATCAATTTCTATTCCATCTTCAATTCTCTTAAAACCATAATTTATAAATAATCTATTATTAAGAATTCTAAATTTATCATTTATATATTGNTCTCTAACATCAGTTTGTAAATATGGATTAGCAAGAGAAAAATATTCAGGACCTATCTGTTTAATACCAATATTAANGTTATGAGCAAAATATTTAAATGTAAAATCAAAATTATATGCTANTGAAGGCATTGTAATTATTTTTTCAAATATTGTATCGTTGGATAATAAATCTATAGGTAATAGTGGTGTTTGATTTATACTAAAAATAAATATATCTTCATAATCAGAAAAATCAATNTCAGAAGGTAACTCAATATCNTNCATAATCATACCATCTTCATCATCATCAAACATAATNTCAAGATCANCAATTGAAAGCGTAGGTTGCCATATATCCTGATTTAATAGACTTATACTTGAACCAAAATTAAAAATAATATTTTGCTCATCTAAAGATAACTTTAAATTTGAACTTAATACTAAATTATCTTGTGGNTTTATTCCTNCCCAATTCTGAGATANNAGATTATANCTATAATTTTNATACCANGAATCCCAATTAGCTATTAAATTATTATAATCAATAGAATAAGTTGTATCACATCCGTTTTCAATATCAATTGTAAAAGCATCAAAATTATCATCATTTATTANAGAATCAATTAAATTTTCAGGAATTTCTATGACATATCCCGGCATTGAATTTCTAATCATAGGCAAGGTATTTAAATTATCTTTAGNTTTAATAAAACCTANGTTNAAAAATAAATAATCAGGANTTCCAAAGCCTAAATCGATACCAAAAATATTTCTTTTAAAAGAATANTTATCNCTGCTAAAATCAACTATATAATTATTATCACTTGATATCCATTGATTTAAACCATCACCACAACCATTAATACAACATAAATCTTGAGTTAAAATATCTAATTCAATATTATTTAAATCAACACATACCATATCAGAATTAATACTGCTTACAACNAAACCATTGTTATTTGGATCTCCAATAATAGTTCTATTTAGTTCACCTTGAATAATTTTAGTATCTAAAAATTTAGAGTCTATTTCAAGATTTAATCCACGTATNCGATANCCATTCAAAACATATTGGTTNAAAGTAGGGTATGAATCACCNANTTGTAAATTTACAAANGGAGCTTTAACAGATACTAAATATCTATTTTTATCTTGTTCAAATTGNTTACTTTCTGATGAAATTTTAAATTTATTNCTAATTTTTAAAAAATCAAAGTTNACTCTATANTCNATATTTAGATTATTAGTTGCTAAGTTTTCAAATGAAGTATTATTAACAGAGTAGCTATTTGTTATTTTTCCAGTATGACTAAATAACGTTGATAATCCCTGAAGCCTATCTTTTGAAATAACAGTAAAGTTCCATTTATAGGGTGGTAATTTTCTATTATACTTATCATAAAATATTACATCTATATTGTAACGACCATCTAATATAAAATCAGGTTTATATATAAAATAATTTTCGTAAAATGTAATTTTATCCGTTATGTCTCTGCTATTTAAAAAAATTTTGGTTCTTGTTTTATCTATATTTCTTAATTTAAAATACGATAGAGATATTAATAAATCTTCCTTATAAACTCTAGAGTTTGGCAAAGGGCTTAAAATTTGTGCACCTTCATTACTTAAATTACTTTTAATTGTTTTATTATTTTTGACTTTTGTAATATTTATATTGAGAGGATTATCTATAGGCTTTTCATATGGATAAGAATAAATACTATTATCTTTTAATTCAAGAAGGACGTAATATTCTATTCCATTCATAGTAACATAGTCTTTAGGGATTTCAGTATTAAAAAAATTATCTTTGGTATGAAGCATATCTCTTTGTAAAAATTTAGACTGCTCATTAGATTTATAGTATAAAGTTACATTTTTAATATTTTCATAATCGCTGTTGATCAATACTTCAACTTTAATGCTTGAATTTTCAAAAGAATTAGTTACATCTTTATGTTGAATCATTGCTGACTGAATGAATGATGAAATTATTAGATAAAAAAATATTTTTGACATAAATAAATTATATTTATTTATATTTAATAATAATTTCTTTTGTATTACCTAAAGAATCTTCGAGTTCAATTCTTAAAATATTCTCTGAGTCTGAATTAATATTTGAATCTCCAGAAATATCATCTTGAGTACCAGAGCTATCATCAAAACCTGTATCTATATCTGATGAACCATCATAATTTCCATTTTCTTGCTCTAAATCTTCAATTTGATCTAATTCTTGAATAGACATGTTTTGAGTAGATATATTTCCATTTGAAGTTGATAATACTTGCGTATCCTCAGTCAATATAACTGTTCTTCCAGATTCTATATTTTTTATTTCAACTTCACCTTCTATACCCAAAAATTTATCACCTTCCGGTCCATTACATATTAACCAAAATTCAGTTCCTTTAACTGTTGCTACAGATGTTGGTGTCACAATAGTAAAATATTCGTCAGCTTGATTATCAATATTAAAATTTAAGACACCATTATTTATTTCTACATTTTTAACAATGCTTCTTGATTTTATTCTACCTTCAATTCGGATATCAGAATTTTTAAGAATTTTAATTGAACTTGCATCATCTAAATATCTATAAATTGAAAAACCATTATCTCCAGTTCTAATTCTGTCATTCCCATATAAACCTAACCCTTTATAAATATCAGTAGTAAATTTTTTGTCTGAGTACTTTTGATATTCTACCTTCCCTTTAGTTTTAGTAACAAGGCCTAATGTTTCAGTATTTTTACAAAATACACTATTGATAATAATAAAAATAAAAATAAAAAATTTAATCATTATTCAACTTCCACCTCTAAAAGCTGCGCCTCACCTGAATTTAATTGTTCTATAATATCATATAATGTTGATATAGGTACAACTTGATTATTAAGAACTACAGTACTATTTTTAACTTTAAAATTTGTAAGCTCCCCATCATTTGTAAATAACTCTTGATATTGATACCCTAATAGAGACTTTAAAACATCTTTATAGGGATCTTCATTTGTTGTTTCATCAAGTAAATTTTCAAATGATGATACTTTAAAAACAAAAATTTCACTTTTGTTTTTTTGATTTCCTAATGTAGTTTCATATGACCTTTGAATTTGCCATACGTATAGATTATTAGGTAAAATATCAAACGCATCTTGACTTGGGTATGCAAAACTTCCATTAGTTTCTAATGTGTAAAAGTCTATATTTTGATTAGAAGGTAAAACTGAAATATCTTCAATAGCATCAGCTAAAGATGAATGTAACTCAGGGTCATATTTACAAACTCTAATACCATAATTACACTGAGTACAATAATCACTACTCCATGTAAATAATGGCATAGTATTAAAAATGGCGGTTGATGAAGTATCTTGAATATCACCTCCAGGTGATAATAAATCTAAAAAAACAGGTTCATATGCTTCAATAGTTTTAGAAATTGAGTCATAAACAACTGAATCATCTTCTGAGCATCTAAGAGTTACATTAAGTATATATGTTCCATTTGGAACCTTTCCTGAGGATAATATAACACTTTGAATGGCTTCTAATTCTGAAATACTAGCCAAATTTGATTCTTCTGAATTAAAATCAGCTCCCGGAATTGATTGTGTGTCAAAATTAATATCAACATTACTGAAAACTAATTCTGGAATTGATATATTTGAAATATCAATAACACCTGACATTAATTCAAAATTTGATAACCCTAAATCTGGAGAGTTAATAATAAGTGAATAATTAGCTTTTAAATTATCTGTTTGATTATTTTCTTGAATAATTCTATATCTAAAATACTCAATAGAAGTATCTCCAGTATTTATATCAATACTATTAATATAAAAACCTATTAATTGGTCAGCAAAATAATCTTCTTCAATTCTAAAGTCGCCACACTGCCCATAAGCTATTTCAGAATTTGAAAAAAGAAATAAAAGTATAATTGTAAATATTTTTTTATTCATAATGTTCCTCAGAAGAAATTATATATATATAACTAACGAAACAAGAATAATTATATAAAAAAAAAGGGCCTAAAAGGCCCTTTTCTATTTAATGTTACTGGTGACGTCCTACTCTCCCACACAGTCTCCCGTGAAGTACCATCGGCGTAACAAAGCTTAACTTCCGAGTTCGGAATGGAATCGGGTGTGGCCTTTGCACTATGATCACCAGAAATTTCATAATAATTAATTTTTGTAGTTTAATAAAAATATAGATTAATTATAAATTAATATTAATCAAGTTTCTAGACTAATTAGTACCACTCGACTGAATATATTGCTATACTTACATCTATGGCCTATCAACCCGGTAGTCTACCGGAAGTCTATTGTCCGAAGACAGGAAATCTTATCTTAGGATAGGTTTCGCGCTTATATGCTTTCAGCGCTTATCCTTAGTCAACATAGCTACCCTGCGATGCTACTGATGTAACAACAGGTACACTAGAGGTTGACCCGCTTCGGTCCTCTCGTACTAGAAGCAGATTCCTTCAAATTTCCTACGATCATAGAGGATAGGGACCGAACTGTCTCACGACGTTCTAAACCCAGCTCGCGTGCCGCTTTAATGGGCGAACAGCCCAACCCTTGGGACCTT
>NHBL01000043.1 GCA_002167465.1 bacterium TMED6 | reverse complement strand
TGCTTATGTTATGGGTAAGAAGTTTGGAAAAAGAAAAGTTTTACCCTCTGTTAGCGCTAATAAAACATGGTTTGGAAGTATATCAGGGCTAACCTTTTCTGTATTATTTTTACTAATAATTTATTTTAATTTTAGTAAAGAATATTGGCCTGAAAATTTTCAACTATTTGATATTATTTTTATTGGATTAATTACTGGTTTATTTAGCCAATTTGGTGATTTTTTAGAATCTTACTTTAAGAGGGGCTTAAAAGTAAAAGACTCAAGTAACTTTCTTCTTGGTCATGGTGGTTTTTTAGACCGATTCGATTCTATGTATGCTGTAAGTTTTGCAACATATTTTTATTTATTATTAGCAGGGTTTTATGGATAAAAAAGATATTAAAGTAATACTAGCAACTGACTGTGGATCAACAACGACAAAAGCAATATTAATTGAATATATTGAAGGTGAATATAGGTTAACATACAGGGGTGAAGCACCTACAACGGTTGAAGCTCCATTTGAAGATGTTACTAGAGGTGTTTTAAACTCGATAATTGAATTGGAAGAATTATCTAGTAAAACTATCTTAGATCGAGATAGAATTATTTCACCAGCAGTAAAAGATAAAGGTATTGATGTTTATATATCAACAAGTTCTGCTGGAGGNGGCTTGCAAATGATGGTTAGTGGNGTGGTTAGAAGTATGACTGGAGAAAGTGCACAAAGNGCTGCNTTAGGAGCTGGAGCAATTGTTATGGATATACTNGCATCCAATGATAAAAGNTTATATCATGAAAAAGTTAAAAGAATTAGANAATTAAGNCCTGATATGGTGTTACTATCAGGNGGAGTTGATGGTGGGACTGTTTCTCATGTTGTTGAGCTGGCTGAAATAATTAAAACTGCAAATCCTAAACCGAGGCTAGGTATGAATTATAAACTTCCAATCATTTATGCTGGGAATAAGGAANCTCAAAATAATATTTCAGAAACATTAGATGAGTCGACTGATTTAATTATGGTNCCAAATATTAGACCNACTTTAGAGAGAGAAAATTTAAAGCCTAGNAGAGATAAAATTCACGATTTATTTATGGANCATGTAATGGCTCAAGCTCCAGGATATAANAANTTNATGGAATGGACAGATCACCCAATAATGCCTACACCAGGAGCNGTAGGAAAAATGATTAAAAAGATTTCAGATGTTGAAGATATATCTGTTGTTGGTGTTGATATTGGTGGAGCTACTACTGATGTTTTTTCTGTTTTTGANGGTGAATTTAATAGAACTGTNAGTGCAAATCTTGGTATGAGTTATTCTATTTGTAACGTATTATCTGAAGCAGGAGTTTCAAATATTTCAAAATGGGTTCCTTTTGATATTGATGAAAAAAAACTAACAAATAGAATAGCAAATAAAATGATTAGACCNACAACAATTCCACAAACTTTAGAAGATTTAAAAATTGAACAGGCATTAGCAAGAGAAGCTTTAAGNTTATCTTTTATTCAACATAAAGAGTTTGCAGTNTCATTAAAAGGAGTTCAACAAGAGAGAACAATTTCAGACACATTTGATCAGAAAAGTTCAGGTGAAACAATTGTAGATATGCTAAAATTAGATTTGATAGTGGGTTCAGGAGGAGTTTTATCTCACGCTCCAAGACGTTCCCAAGCTATGCGAATGATTATTGATTCTTTTCTACCAGAGGGTTTTACTGAAATTGCTGTCGATTCGATTTTTATGATGCCTCAATTAGGCGTTCTATCTACTTTTCATGAAAAAGCTGCTTTAGAAGTTTTTCATAAAGATTGTTTNATAAAATTAGGAACATGTGTTGCNCCTCTAGGACAATTTAAAAATGGTAAATCTTTATTTAATTATTCTATTNTAATAAATGATGAAATTGAGGAAGGTACATTGCATTTTGGAGAAATAAAATTAATTAAAGCNAANCTTGGTATGTATAAATGTAAAATCGTACCAGAAAAAAATATAAANATAGGTTTTGGAAAAGGTGAATTATTTGAAGGTNAGATAAATGGTGGTGAAGTTGGTATAATTTTAGATGGAAGAGGNAGAGAGATAANTTTTGATTTAGATATCNAAACAAGAATNGATCAAATTTTAAATTGGTCAGAAAACACACTTGAATATAATNAGGATTAATTATGTCTAAATCTTATACTCCGGGTTTAAAGGTATTAAAAAATACAACAGTAATAAAAGAAAGATTATTNCCATTAAAAGGTGAAGTTCATGTTNACGAAGAAGATNTTGTAGAATCNAATACTATTGTAGCCTCTACAGAAATTCCTGGAAATGTTCAAATGATAAATNTTGCAAATGAACTAAATATNGATGCTAATCAAATNCTAGATTGTATGCTTGTAAATGAAAATGATTATGTTACTAAGGGNCAGATTCTTGCACAAAATAAAGGAATTTTTGGACTATTTAAAAGCGAAGTAAGCTCTCCTATAGATGGTCAAATTATGAATNTATCTAATATAACGGGGCAAGTAGTTTTATCAGAAAAACCCTTACCAATTAATGTTGATGCATATCTTCCAGGTAAAGTAATAAATATTTATGAAAAAGAAGGNNTTTCNGTTAGTTCTTTAGGAACTTTTATACAGGGNATAATTGGTATTGGNGGTGAACAAAAAGGTATTATAAAATTNTTGGTTAAAAAATCTACAGANAATGTTAATCNATCTATGATAACCGAAGATTTAAANGGAAAAATTATTGTATGTGGTTCCTNTATTAATCATAAANTTTATCAAAAATCAAAAGANGTTGGTGTAAAAGGNATTNTTTGTGGNGGTGTNGATTATAATACTATTTCTAAAATTTTAGGATATTCATTGGGTGTTGCTATTACTGGAACTGAAAAAACGACTACTTTAATATTGACAGAAGGATTTGGTGAGGTTAATATGGCTGAAAGAACATTTAATCTNTTAAAAAATAATGAAGGTAAANTAGCATCTATTAATGGAGCNACTCAGATACGNGCTGGTGTTTTAAGGCCAGAAATTTTTATTGCTTCAAAAAGTAATAATCAAAGTAAAAATATTACTGAAGATGATCTTATCATATCTANAGGATCTATAGTTAGAGTTATTAGGGAGCCATATTTTGGAAGATTAGGTAAAATAATCAATCTGCCTTACGAATTAGTTAAAATGAAATCTGAAACAATGGTAAGGGTGGCTGAAGTAGAATTTGATGATAAAAGTAAAGAAATTATACCTAGGGCTAATTTAGAAGTTATTTTATCTAATTAAATGAAGTAAAATATGTTAATGAAATCTGATGATAAAAATACTTTAATTGAATTTGCTAATAAGATTGTAAAAAAAGGCATGGCTGTGCCAGCTATATTTTTATTAGAGAGTACTAAATATATTTCTTTTATAGCGGGTCAAACTTTAATATTTTTTGGACCTATTCTAACAATATTTGTAAGTGATAAAAAATATTATAATTTTACTCAATTATTAGAAAAAAAAGAGAATATAGAGTTTTTAATTTCTAAAATTGAAGAAACAAATCTTAGTTTGAAAAAAATAAAATGAATAAAAATTTTAAATATTATCTACTATTTACATTAATTAGTTTAATTTTAGTGCATTATTTAAATCCGTTTAATATTTTTGTATCAGGAAATGAATTATCATTTATATCAATAGTCATTGCTTGTATTACTATTGAGTTTTTTATTAGAAAAGCAAAAAATGGTGATGAAATTTATATGAGACCTATTTCAGCAATGAAAGCAATGGAAGAAGCTGTTGGTAGGGCAACTGAGATGGGAAATTCTGTTTTATATGTTCCTGGAATATCGGGTTTAGATGAAATTGATACGATTTCAGGTGTTATTATATTAGGTCATATTGCTGGAATGACTGCAGAATATGAGGCAGATTTACATGTACCTTGTTGTGTCCCAATCGTAATGGAGGCTGCAAGAGAATCTTGTAAAGAGTCTTATCTTAAGAAAGGAAGGCCTGATTTATATAATGATTCAATGGTCCATTATGTAACTGATGATCAATTTGCTTATGCTGCAGGTGTGAATGGCATTATGTTAAGAGAAAAGCCTTCAGCAGTTTTTTATCAAGGAAAATTTTATGCAGAGTCACTTCTATTAGCTGAAACTGGCAGTTCAATAGGCGCAATACAAATTGCAGGAACAGGATCTTCTTCACAAATCCCATTTTTTGTTACCGCCTGTGATTATGTCTTAATAGGCGAAGAATTTTATGCGGCAAGCGCATATTTATCAGGAAGTCCAGAAATGATTGGGAGTATAAAAGGTCAAGACTATGTTAAATTATTATGTATGTTATTTATTGTTGGTGTCGTAGTGATATCAATATTTAATCACTTTAATTTTTTATCATTAGATATTTCAAGTATTTTTAAAACTAACATTGTAGAATAATGAATTTTATAAAAAGACAATTAGCGATATTAGTAATGTCAGTAATGGGTTTTATAGCTCTGTCTGGATATTTTATTAATTGGGCAGGACTAAGAAATTTTACGGATAAGGACGCTACAAATTTTTATATGATTATAGCAGGTTTTGCAGCTTTTTTAGGTTGTTTAAATTTATTGCAGTTACATCTAAAAAAAATCGCATATAGAAAAGAAAATTGGCAATATAGTATCTTTACATTACTTGGATTTATTATAATGATTATTTTTGGTTTTATTTATAATGGATCAGATTCAAATTTAGGTCCTCATTTAAAAAATGAAGAATCTGCATTTTATTGGATGTATAATTATATTTATCTTCCTCTTGCATCAACTATGTTTGCACTATTAGCATTTTTTGTTGCGTCTGCTTCATACAGAGCATTTAGAATAAGAAATTTTGAAGCAACTTTATTATTAATATCAGGTGTTTTATTGATGCTTGGAAGAGTTCCAATCGGAGCCTTCATTCCTTGGTGGTTAGTAATTTTTATATTTGTATCAATAACATTTGCTATTATTGCTTCTAAAATTGCAAATAAAAGAATATTTTTTATTTCCTATTTAATATCTAANGCTGTTTTTATTATTATTGGATTACTTTTAGACTGGCATAACTCTACACCTGGGTTTTTATCTATTCCTGCAATACAAGAATGGATAATGGCNGTACCAGCTACTGCAGGAGCTAGAGCTATTATGATAGGTATAGCACTTGGAATTGTAGCGCAATCTTATAGAATAATGACAGGTCGTGAAAGNTCTATTTTAGGAGATTAAATGAAAAATTTTATTGTTAAACTAGGNAATCTCGATCGAAGAATAATATTCTTACTTATTGGTCTATCTGTATTAGTTCCTCTTTTAAATCCTAATTTAATAAATTTACCTTTAGGTCAAGATAAAAATACAAAAATCGTATTTGATTCAATATCTAAATTACAAGAAGGTGACAAGGTATTAATTTCTTTTGCTTATGGTGCTAGTACAAAGCCAGAAGTTCATCCTATGGCTATAGCNCTTCTTAATCATCTATTTTCAAAGAAAATTAAAGTTTATATAGTTTCTTTGTGGCCTGAAAGTCCAATAATGGCTCAACAAGCTATATCAACAGTAAAAAAATCAAATTTATTCAATATTGAAGATGGTATAGATTATGTTATGTTTGACTATAAAGTTGGTGGTTTTGTTGTAATTAAAGGTATTGCAGATAATTTTAGAGATCTTTATAAACAAGACTATAATGGTAATTCAATTGAAAATCTTGATATTATGGAAGGTGTATATAATGTAAAAGATTTTGATTTTGTTTTTGATTTTTCTGCAGGTGTTCCAGGAAATGCTGAATGGGTACAATATGGTTGTGATCCAAAAGGAGTGCCACTATCATCAGGTTGTACATCCGTAATGGTAACAGATGCAATCCCGTATGTTGAATCAGGTCAATTGAAAGGTATTTTGGCAGGGATGCCTGGCGCAGCAGAATATGAGAAAATGGTTTATGATTACATGTTGACTGTACAAAAAAATAATCCAAACATAAATAAGGTTTCTATATCTAAAGGTAAAGCATCTGCAAGAATGTCTGCACAATCAGTTGCACATTTATTAATGGTTATATTTATTATTATTGGAAATATTGCTTATTATTATGAAAGGAAAGATAATTAATATGCAATTTAATTTTGATATTATAGGTGTTTGGTTTTTGGTTTTAATGACCTTAAGTATTTTAAGTTATCTTTATGGTGATAATCCATTTTATAAATCTGCAGAACATATTTTTGTTGGAGTTTCAGCAGGTTATATCTTTGCATTAACTTGGTGGGATCAGGTTTGGCCAAATTTATTTGGACGATTGTTTCCAGTTTATGTTGATGCAGGGTTTGAATTTAATATTATATATGTAATACCTCTTATGTTAGGTATTTTTATGTTATTAAGGCTTGTTCCGTCTTTAAGTTGGTTAGCAAGAATATCAATTGGATATATTGTAGGTATGGCTGCAGGTTTAAAGATTTATGTTTTTATCAATTCAAACATTTTAATGCAAATACAAAATTCTGCTATTGATTTTAGTAGGAGCGGGTTTGAGATATTTAATCATATATTAATATTAGTCGGTGTTATATCAGGATTGGTATATTTTTTCTTTTCTAAAGAACATAAAGGCGTCGTTGGTAAAATAAGTAAAATTGGTATATATTTTTTAATGATCAAGTTTGGTGCATCTTTTGGCTTTGCAGTAATGGGAAGGATTTCATTATTAATAGGCCGTTTTGAAGATTTAATTAATTTTTCATCACAGGAATTTAATTATGCAACTCCAGTAATTATAACATTTATGGTTGTTTCTTTAGCAATTTGGTCACTTAAACAAAAAGATAATAAAGAAAATTATAAAGGATAAATAGGTATGAGTAAAATTTTAAAAAAATTAGGTATTAATAATATTAGTATGGGTTCTTGTATTGGTGGAGAAAATTGGATTGATAATGGTTCAAAAAAATATATTGAAAGTTTTAATCCTACAAATGGTGAATTACTAGGTAAAGTTCAGCTTTGTAATGAAAATGATTATGAAAATATTATTAACACTTCAAATGAAGCCTTTAAAGAATGGCGAATGGTTCCAGCTCCAATCAGGGGACAGCTAATTCTAGAGATGGCTAACGAGCTTAGAAAAAAGAAAGATGAACTAGGTGATTTAGTTGCATTAGAGATGGGTAAAATTAAAGCTGAAGGAGATGGTGAAGTGCAAGAAATGATAGATATTGCAGATTTTGCTGTTGGCTTATCTAGGCAACTTTATGGTTTGACAATGCATTCAGAAAGGCCAGAACATAGGATGTATGAACAATGGCATCCATTAGGAAATGTAGGTATAATTTCAGCTTTTAACTTTCCTGTGGCAGTATGGGCATGGAATGCATTTATTGCTGCAATTTGTGGTAATATAAGTATTTGGAAGCCATCCTCGAAAACTCCACTTTGTGCAGTTGCAGTTCAAAATATATGTAATGATGTTTTAAAAAAGAACGGGTATAAGGGCATATTTAATTTAATCATTGGAAGAGGTTCAGTAATAGGCGAGAAATTCATTAATGATACAAGAGTTCCTCTAATTTCAGCAACTGGATCTACAGCAATGGGTAAAAAAGTGGCAAAAGCTGTTGGTTCAAGATTAGGAAAAACTATATTAGAGCTTGGGGGAAATAATGCTATTATTGTAGATGAATCAGCAAATATGGACTTAGTTGTTCCTGGTATTGTTTTTGGTTCTGTTGGTACGGCAGGACAAAGATGTACATCAACAAGAAGAATTATAGCTCATTCATCAATATATGATAAATTAGTAAATAAATTAGTTAATGCATATAAACAGGTTAAAATAGGTGATCCACTTAAGTCTGACACATTAATGGGGCCACTAATTGATAAAAAAGCAATAGATGATTATTTGGAAGCTCTAAAAAAAGTAAAAANATCAGGTGGAGAAGTTTTGTACGGAGGNCAAATAATTAAAAATGATGGATGTTTTGTTGAGCCAACAATAGTTAAAGCAGAAAATCATTATCAAATAGTTCAAGATGAGACTTTTGCTCCTATATTATACATTATGAAGTATGAAACTTTAGATGAGGCAATTAATTTACACAATTCAGTACCACAAGGCTTATCATCATCAATATTTACAAATAATATAACAAGTTCAGAAAAGTTTTTGTCTCATTTAGGAAGTGATTGTGGTATAGCAAACGTTAATATTGGTACTTCTGGAGCTGAAATTGGTGGAGCATTTGGTGGAGAAAAGGAAACTGGTGGTGGAAGAGAGTCAGGTTCCGATGCCTGGAAAGCTTATATGAGAAGGCAAACTAATACAATTAACTGGAGTGCAGAATTACCTTTAGCACAAGGTATTAAATTTGATTTATAAGGAATAAATATGACAACAAAAGCAAATGAAGTTAGAGAATTACTTGGTAAAAATATTTTAGCAGATGGTTTTGAACCTATTTTAGATTTAGAT
>NHBL01000042.1 GCA_002167465.1 bacterium TMED6 | reverse complement strand
TTTTCTTCAATTTTTCTTTTAAATATTTTATAAATAATTTAAAAAAAATCAGTTTTAATGATTTTATTTTTTGGTCATTTCGAGATGCTTGCAAATGATACTTAACATGATTTCATCCGTTCCACCACCTATTGACATTAGTCGTCCATCTCTATATACCTTCGATAAGGGATTTTCCCATGTAAACCCCATTCCTCCCCAGTACTGTAAGCAAGCATCAGAGACTTCTCTGATTAACTTTCCACATTTAAGTTTTGCCATAGACGCAAGATAGGTCATATCCTGGCCATTAACAAAATCTTCACATGCTCTGTAGATTAAAGATCTCAAAGCCTCAATTTCTGTTTGTAATTCTGCAAGTCTAAATTGTATTGCTTGATTGTCAATAACTCTCTTACCGAATGCTATTCTCTCCTTACAAAAATTAATGGTTTGTTCAATACAATCGTCTAAAATAATAAGAGAGCTTACGGATAAGAATATCCTTTCTTCTTGAAATTGTTGCATTTGCATAGTGAAACCCGCACCCTCTTCTCCAATCCTATATCTTTTCGGTATTCTAACATTGTCAAAGTATACTGGAGCAGTGTCCGAAGTACGTAAACCAAGTTTATCTATTTTTTCACCAACTTCGACTCCAGGTAAATTTGATGGAATAATAACAAGTGATTTATTTTTGTGAGGCTCATCATTACTAGTATTTAATAGTGTACAAAAGTAATCAGCTTGAGTCGCATTGGTTATCCACATTTTTTGTCCATTAACGATGTAATCATCTCCATCTTTTCTCGCAAATGTTTTAAGCGAAGCAACATCGGATCCTCCAGTGTGTTCGCTTACAGCAATCGAGGTTACATAGTCACCTGAAATAGCAGGGGTTAAATATTCATCTTTTAGTTCTTTTGATCCGTATCTATCTAATGCAGGTGTAGCCATATCAGTTTGGACTCCAGTACTAATTATAACTCCACTATCCAGGCCATGGCCCAATGCTTCAGCAAACACCATTCCATAACTATAATCTAAGCCCATGCCTCCATTTTTTTGATTTTTAGTAATCCCAAGTAGATCAAGATCTCCCATCTTTTTAAATAATTCATGCGCGGGAAATTTTTCATTTTTCTCCCATTCATCTGCAAAAGGTTTTATTTCGTTGATTGCGAAATTTTTTACAGTATCGAATAGAGCTTTATGTTCATCGTTAAACTTCATTTTTAGTCCTTTTTATTCCAAAACGGTTTTCTTTTTTCGAAGAAGGATGAAAACCCTTCGCGTCCTTCTTCATGTATAATACATTCAGCAAATAATTTAGCAGCATGTTTCGTGTCAATATTATAGTTTGAATTAAGCAGATTCTTTGTAACAGCAATTCCATTAGGAGAGCATTTCTTTACCTTATTCATAATTTGCAGGACTTTAGAATCTAATTGGTTATTATCTTTTACAACATAATCTGCCATTCCTAATAACAATGCCTCATCTCCACTGAATCCTTCACCAAGAAGCATAAGTTTTTTACCCATATTAAACCCCACCTTCTTTAAAACATAGGGTGCTATTTGGGCAGGTGTCAAACCTATTTTCGTTTCTGTTAAAGCATATTTTGCATCAGAAGTGGATACTAAAAAATCAGTAGCACTTGCTATTCCAACAGCTCCTGCCATGCAAGCTCCCTCAACAACAGAAATAGTGACTTTGGATAACTTACTTATTTTAGTGAAAATCTCCCCAAATTTTATACTCATTTCCATTGCTTTATCATGAGTCTTTATTTTTTCGGAAGAGATATTCTGCATCCATTTTAGATCTGCTCCTGCGCAAAAAACGTTTCCTTTTCCACGAAAAATAACACCTCGAATAGATGGATCATCTTCAATGNAATCNAATGNTTCGNGAGATTTCTNNTATTAAAANCTNAGATAAAGAATTTCGTTTNTCAGGTCTATTAAACCATATTGTTAACCAGCTATTTTCTAAATCTAAAATACATTCTGTAGTTTTTGGTATTATCATGTTTTCNNTTAGTTCTTATTTTGAAATTGATCAAATATTTTCTTGGTCACAGGAATAGGATATTCTAAAAGTTGTTGAGCATATGCCTTTCCTTGAGGGTCAATATTTAAACTAGCCATTCCGCCCCCACCTAATGAATTTTTTAAAAGAAAATTAATACCATTGATACCAGGGAGAACCCATTTAAGGACATCTCCTTGTNCTACATGGCTGAAAAACTTTGAAATAGTANAAGNATTTAGTTCTCTNTCAATAAAATCAAAATAGTCGTGCTTCCTTGCTATTACTCCTATNTTTGCATGATCGCCCTTATCACCACTTCTAGCATANGCTAAATTAATTAGTGGAATGCAATAGTCTTTTTTTAATAAATCTTTTGCTGNATTTGAGGAATAATCTTTTTGTATCCTCTTGGTGTCTTCCGGCATATAAGAAGGGATAGGTACAACTTTTTNATTCATTCTCATTGTTATTNTTATTTGGTCTTTTGGTAAAAGAAAAGAGAACAAATGTATGGATGGNGATATACTCTTGGACGACCTCCTAAGTAATTAATAACACCAGCAGCCATTCCAGTTACCGCCTGTGCTAATTCTTTTGAAAAAATAATTAATGCTTCTTTATGAAGATGAGCTGCTACAATCCTAAGCACAATTTCTTTTGTTTTTACATCATTTTTTTCCGGTCCATAGATAGAATTTGACCCAATAATATCAAATGAAGTTTTAGTGAAGTTCCCCATTTTATTTTCTTTAAAAATTAAAGAACATTTTTTAATGATCGCATTAGCTATTACTTCTCCTTTTTTAAAAGCATCTTTTCCTCCTATCACCAAAGTCCCGACTGATCTGTATCCATCCATAAAGGTTGCTGAATTCTTATAATATTTGGTAGGTGGAAATCCTCTTGCGCCTTTTACCAATACTTGATCAGAGCCAGTTTCTGAAATTTTCACTTTAGAAAAGTTGCAAATTACATCAGGGAGAATATACTCTGAAGGGTTCCCAATTTCGTAAACAAGTTGCTCAGATACTGTGCCAAATGTGACCATTCCTCCAGTCTCTTTTGGTTTTGAAACAATGAAATCACCATTCGAAAATACATCCACAAAAGGGAAGCCGATATTTTCGAATCCTTTTACTTCTTTCCAATCTGTATAGTTCCCTCCAGTACATTGTGCCCCGCATTCAATAATATGTCCTGCAAGACTACCTGCAGAAAGAAGATCATAATCAGAATTCTTCCAGCGATACTCATGCATTAATGGTCCTAGTACTAGAGCACTATCTACTACTCGCCCTGTAATCACAATATCTGCACCTTCATCTAAAGCTTTGACTATTCCCGATGTCCCAAGATATGCATTGATGCTTAAGCATGAGTCAGGTAAAAATGAATTTTTTTCTAATTCTCTTACTTCTTGTTTTTTAAGAGTAGGCAAATCTGATAATATATCATCTCCTTCAATTACAGCGATATTCAATCTTAAACCAAGCTTTTCTGCTTCCTGTTGCAATGCATGTTCGCAAGAATGGGGATTAATCCCACCGGCATTTGTAACTATTTTTATCTTTTGATTTTTTATTTTCTTAAGAAGTGGCTTTAGTTGATCGACAAAATCAATAGCATACCCCATTTTAGGGTTTTTCAATTTTGCTCTCGCTAGTATTGACATGGTGACTTCAGCCAGAAAATCAAAAACTAAATAATCTAAATTTCCTTTTTCCACAAGCTGTTTTGCAGCTGTTGAAGTATCTCCCCAAAATCCTGAAGCACACCCTATTCTAACTTTTTTAGTTTCCATTTTTAATTGTAAATATTTGATGCATTTATGGATTTGCCAAGATGTTGCATGATAGAAGTTGCAGATTCTATCTTATGAATGGTATCAACGCTTTTGCCTGCAGAGTAGAGGCTCTGTGTACTTTTTGAATGTTTCGGATTACTTTTTTTTAAGAAATATTTTGACTGGAAAAGAGATTTTAAATTTAAAATCATTCGTGCTTTATGTTTAAATCTACTATCAAGTAATTTTTTAAAAATCCAGGAGTTATCTTTTTGAAAACCNTCTGATTTTATGACAGAAACAGGNACACCAGTTAACCTTGTTGTTGAAACAATATCTTCCTCAGAGGCATCTACGATGGCCGTTTTATAACCTTCAAGTGTATTGCATTCGGTCGAAGCAACAAATCTTGTTCCCATTTGAACTCCATCAAATCCTATTCTTAAGGCTTTAGANAACTCAANTTCACTTCCNATGCCTCCNGCGCAAATAAGTGGGAGACCTAAGTCATGAAGTTCTTCGTACATATCTTCCATTGAATGTGAACCCAGATGGCCACCTGCTCTGTTATTTACACAAATTAACCCATCAACTCCAGAGTCAATTCCTTTCTTAGCAAAATGACGATTGGTCACATCATGATATACAAAACCCCCTGCTTGGTGAACTCGTTTACATACCCAATCTGGTTTTCCAAGAGAGGTGACAAAAAATCGTATATTTTCTTCAAGAGCAATATCAATCCAATCTGACATTCGATCTAAATACTTTTTACTACCCTTTTCTATCAGTGCATTAAAACCTATTGGCTGGTTGGTCAAAGATCGAATGTATTTTATTCCATCTCTTAAATCATATCCATGTACAAATGTAAGACTAACTGGTTGTACAATTGCAATCCCTCCACCTTTGGATGCTGCCGCTACCAATTCAGGATTGGAGCATGGATACATAGCGCCGCAGATGATAGGATATTTAGCACCTGTATGCTGTAAAAATATATTATGGGAATTAAGAATCATAATATTTTTATTAATGAGTATCCTTTCAATTTTAAGTCTTTATTTTGATTCTTTACGCTTAATTCAAGTTTTAAAATTTTCCTATCTTCCTTTGTATAAATTTTAATAACTGTAGCCTTGCAANTTAGTATATCTCCTATATTTGNNATGGAAGAAAATTGAACACCATACTCTAGTATTTGGTCTTGACTAATATTATTTGTCAANACTCTNCCAAGATAACCCATGATAAGCATTCCATGGGCAATGACATCGGGAAGTCCTATTTGATCTGTATAATCCGAATCTATATGCAAAGGATTATGATCACCGGATGCACCAGCGTAGAGTGCTAGGTTTGTTCTAGAAACGGGCCCTATTATTAATTCAGGGAGTTGTTCTCCGATTTTTGCAGTTTTATAATCCCAAGTTTGCATAATCTATCTTATTACCAATGTGGACAAANATTCTGCTACCAACTTTTTATTTTGATTTAAAAATATAGATTCAAATTCTACAAATTGTAAACTNCCATTTTTTTTGTCATACATATCTTTAATTTTACTTTCCATTGTAATGTTATCTCCTGCAAAAACAGAATGATGATATTTATAAANTTGACCTGCGTGTAAAATATTTTTCATATCTACGGAAAGGTCATNNANATATTGGTAAGGNTTTTTTTGTTCATGACTTACAGTTGTTAAAAATGTAGGGGGTACAAGTAGAGAAGGAAAGCCTTTCTTTTTAGCGAAATCTTCATCAAAATATGCCGGGTCNGTTTGCCCGGTAGCTTTAGAAAAAANTTTGACTCTTTGTTTTTCAACCTCAAAAATGATGGGTGGATAAGTTCTATTTATAAAAGATCTATCTAACATGATATTAATGCGAATTAAAAACTTTTTTAGTCCTAGCCATTTCACTTAATAGCTTAGGTGGAGTAAATCTTCTTCCGTATTGCTCTGNTAATTGTAAGGAACGNTCTCTAAATCGTAGCATTCCATAATCATTTACAAATTGCAAGACACCACCAGAATCACTAGGGAAGCCAAGTCCTAAAATACTTCCGATATTTGCATCCTGAACTGAAGTAATAATATTTTTTTCGTAGCATGATATGGCCTCTAATATTTGAGAAAAGATTAGTCTGTCAACAATATCTTTTTCAGGTATTTCATTGGCCAAAATTGGGAAATGTTTTTCAAGGTTTTTCCAAATATGTTTTTTTTGATTTGTAGGGTAGTCATAAAAACCACCAGTGCCAGACCTTCCTTCGCGATTTAAATTTGTGACCATTAATTCAATTACTTTATCCCATGGCTCCTTAGAATTTTTCTTATCATATTTTAGTATTTGTTTTCTAATCCTCCCTATTAAAGCAATATTAACTTCATCGCTTAATGCTAGTGGNCCAACAGGATACCCAGCTTTTTTACCTGCATTTTCAATGGAAGATGCTTTTATTCCTTCCCTTAACATAGTCATTCCCTCAAAGGGATATTTTACAAATACTCTTGTAGTATAAAATCCAGGACTATCATTTACAACAATGGGTGTTTTTCTAATTTGCAATGCAAAATTAAGGGCACGACTAAGTGTCGCAGAGCTTGTTTTTTTCCCTTTTATTACTTCAACTAATTTCATCTTATGAACAGGAGAAAAAAAATGTAAACCAATAAAGTTTTGAGGATTTATTAGTTTAGAAGCTANNATNGAAATNGGNATAGTGGATGTATTGGAAGCTANAAATCCATTNGGATTCATATATTCTTCAGCANTTTTAANTGCTTTAGTTTTAACATCTAAGTCTTCATAAATAGCCTCAATGANAATNTTTNTAGTTTNAAGCATCTCATAATCATNACTTATTTCAATNCGNCTTTTAATNTCATCNAATTCTTGTTTTGAAATGAAGCCTTTTTTAAAACTTTTTTCTAAAATTTGATAAATTTTTTGTAAGCCTTTGTTTGCTTGATTTTTAGTTAAATCGACCATTAATACATGAAAACCTGAAATAGCAGCTGCATATGCTATCCCATGGCCCATTAATCCAGAACCTAGAACCCCGATGGAATCATGATTGTTATTTTTTAATTTATTCGTCTCGTTCATTAATTTTACATTAAAATTTTCTATGAATGCTCAAGTGTTTTCACAATATCCTTCTTTAAGGACTTTAGCTCTTTAATGATAATATTTATTTCTTTTTTTTGATCTTCTAACTGAAATAATCTATGAGAAATAGCTTTTAGAGCATTTTTTGATTGAATTTTTTGCGATGGCTCTACTTCATACAAATCAAGATATGTCTTTATCTCTTTTAGCGAGAACCCTAATTTTTTTGCACGTAGGATGATTAATAAACGAGCTCTATCTTTATAATTAAAAATTCTAGTACTGCCTACACGTTTTGGTTTTATAAGGTTTTTGGATTCATAAAATCTAATGGTCCGTTCAGTTATGGCCAACTCTTTAGATAATTGTGGGACTGTATATAAGATCTCTTGTGACATATTAACTTATAGGTAAAATAAATTACGTAAAGGTTAGTTTCAACCAAAAGATATTTTGGTTTTTAAAGATTATAGTAAAATAACTTTTTAGTAAAAATGAGATTAAAAAGTTGTTGTTAAGCGTATAAGTGCTACTCTCCCGATGGAGGGACCGCCAATGATTTCTGTATGTTTATAATTCAATAAATTTGAAACCGTAAAGTTTGCTTTTACAATATCATTAATTTTATAACCCAAATGCAAATCGAGAACAGAATACGGTTGGATATTTCCAAAATAAATTCCAGAAGACCATTTAAACCCGTCTACAAATCTTCCGTTAAGTGATGCGGTTAATGGGTACCTTCTAGGATTGTATTGTATTTTCATTCCAGCCTTGTGTCTAGGGGCATTAATTGGATCTACTGAATTCGTAATTGGATTTAAAAATTCTGTCATCCCAAGATAAGAATATGTTAAATCCAAAGACCATTCTAAATTGATTAATCCTGTAAGACTTGCATCAAATCCCCACATGTTGACATTCCCATAATTTATATATCCAACGACTACAGGTGGGGTATACCCAGGGAAGGTGTCCATAGCAGTTACTCCTTCTAAGCCATTCCTCCAATGGTTAAAAGATTCATCATAGTCATCGGAATCTACAATATTATTGTCAACGATATCTTCAATTCTATTAATCGATCCGTCGTTGTTGTAGTCTGTCTCCAAAACAGATTTTTCTACTACAATTGGTGTAATAAAAGTAACAGGGCTTACAAAGCTACTGTAGTTGCTAGTGTAAATATCAAGGGTACCAAATAACCTTTGGTTTAATCTGCCTTTATATCCAATCTCCCAGGACTTAACAATTTCAGGTCCAATTTCTGGTAAGTCTTTTACTTCTTGACCATAAAACCCTTCAATTTTTGGATCGGTAGAAGGGTAGAAGAGAATGGAGTTTG
>NHBL01000041.1 GCA_002167465.1 bacterium TMED6 | reverse complement strand
GTTCTAGATCAAAACTAAAAATATTATCTACACAACCATCTTGACAATCTTCACTAATTGTTTGTTCTGGAATATCTAACCAAATTGGAGTATCGTTAACACTTAATTCAATTAAGGAATCATTAGAAAGTAAAATTGACAGAGTCAAAAATATTGGAAGTAAAATCATTTTCATATTATATAATATTAATGAATTAACGTTATAAAAATACGAAATAAAGAGCTAAGTAAAAAGTTTATTGATGAAGTCTGGCAGAAAGACTTTGAATAGTTGTAATGAATTTATTGACTTCGGAACGCATAGTAAACATATCTTCGACTGAATGATAAATATCTGATGGATAATCCATTGAATCAAAATCCATTAAAAAACTAGACTCTAACTTTAGCTGATAATCTTGCACTATTTCTAATTGATTAACTTTAGATCTCAATAAATTGATAGAAAATTTAATACGACCATTTGTAGTAATATAAAATAATGGTAGAAAACCATAATCATGAGACTTGCACTTAAAAGTCATCGTTCCGTACTGCTCACCATTACCCCAGACTATTTGATCTGCATTATCCTCTGCAAATTTAATTAAATCCATAGTAATCATAGAAACATGTGACAAACAATCACTTTTAGTTTTTTTGATAAACTTTTTTTTATCCCATTTTCTCATAAAAAACATCTCCTCCCAAAAATGTAGGGCCTGGAATTTATATAAAAAAAATTGAAATATAAAGAATTATTTAACTTGTATGTAAATGTTTTTCAATAGACTTAGCTATTTTAGATGGAGTTAAACCTAAAGCATCAGCAACTTCTTTTCCAGGAGCTGACTCTCCAAATCTATCAATACCAAAATTTAAACCATCTATTCCAGTATATTTTTGCCATCCAATAGTTACGCCCGCTTCAATAGATATTTTTAATGCAGAAGAAGGACCAACTACACTACTTTTATAAGTTTCAGACTGCTCTTCAAATAATTCCCAACATGCAAAATTAACTACTCTTATCTTATACTGAGACAAAATCTCTCTAACTTCTAATCCTACCCATACTTCAGATCCAGAACAAAATATTGTCATATCAGGTTTACTATCAGATTCTTGAATAACATAAGCGCCTTTATATATGCAATCTGGACTTGGGTAAATTGAGCGGTCAAAAACAGGAAGCTTTTGTCTTGTTAATAAAATTAAGGCAGGTCTACTTTTTTGTTCAAAAGCAATTTTAGAAGCAATTACTGCTTCATTTGCATCTCCAGGCCTTAAAACTAATAAATTTGGAATAAGTCTGCATGACATAATATGTTCAATAGGTTGATGAGTTGGACCATCTTCACCTACAAAAATAGAATCATGAGTATATTCTGAAATTACTGGTAAATTCTGTAAAGCTCTTAATCTAATAGCAGGTCTTTCGT
Organism: bacterium TMED6; assembly: GCA_002167465.1. Classification (GTDB taxonomy): domain Bacteria; phylum Fidelibacterota; class Marinisomatia; order SCGC-AAA003-L08; family D37C17; genus TMED6. The sequence continues at coordinate 35,433 of NHBL01000041.1, read as the reverse complement.
AGTCTGAAAAAACAAAAAAAGTTGCTCCAAATACTTTTAATCCACCATGTAAAGCAATACCATTATTTATTGCACCCATAGGAAATTCTCTAACTCCATATGCAAAATTTCTTCCTGTAAAATTATTTTTACTAAAGTCAGAGACCATTTTAGCAAACCCTACGGTGACATTTGATGGTTCTAAATCAGCAGACCCTCCAACTAAAGTATTTTTTTGTTGAGCTAAAGATTCAATTACAGCACCCCATACTTTTCTAGTTGCAACTTCTTGACCAGATTGAAAATGAGGCCATTTCATTTCAGGTATTTCATCATTTACTGCCATTTTCCAATTAGTTTTAAAATCATTATCTTCAAATCTTTTATTTAAATTAAATTTCCAAGCTTTAACCTCTTCTCTTGAATAAGTATATGAACTCCTAAAATCATTTATTACATCATCTGATAATTGAAAAAACTGATTTGGATTTAAACCTAATTTTTCTTTTGTTGAACTTATTTCTTCTGGAGGTAATGGTGAACCATGTGTATTATGATCACCTTCCATAGTTGCGCATCCTTGAGCCATTATAGTATTACCAATAATAACAGTTGGTCTTTCATACTCCATTTGTGCTTGTCTGATGGCAGATCTTATCTCATCTCTATTATGACCATCTACATTAATAACTTGCCAACCATGACTTCTATACATTGTCTCATAATCAGTTGAATCCGAACGGCTTACCTTTCCTGATATTTGAGCATCATTTGAATCATAATAAGCAATTAATTTTCCTAGCCCCCAATGCCCAGCTAAAGCAATAGACCCTTGAGCTACAGGTTCTTGTATATCTCCATCACCATGTAAAACATATGTGTAATGATTAACAGTATCTTCTCCAAAAGTATTACGTAAAATACACTCAGATATTGCCATCCCTACGGCATTACCTACACCTTGTCCTAAAGGTCCAGTTGTAGCCTCAACTCCTGGAGTAATTCCTCTTTCTGGATGACCTGGTGTTTTTGATCCAAGTTTTCTAAATTGTTTCAAATCATCAATTTCTAGCCAACCTATATAAGTTAATAATGTATATAAAAGTGCAGATTCATGTCCAACAGATAGTACAAATCTATCTCTATCAAACCAATTAGGATCATCTGGGTCAAACTTTAAAAAATCTTTAAATAAAACATAAGAGAAATCTAGTGATGATAATGGACCGCCTGTATGGCCAGAATTAGCATTTCTTACCGTGTCCATTATTAGGGCTTTAGCTGTGTTGATTGATTTTTGTTCTAAATCCATATAATATTTTTATAAATTTTAAGTTACTTGGGATGATTAAATATATAGATTATAATTTAATTTATTTAATAAAAATATTTAAATTGTGATTATAATTAAAGAAAACAATATATGAACTCAGCATTACTTACTATTATTTGTCTTACCCTTTTTTATTTTGGATATAAGCTTTACAGTAAATTTTTATCTGAAAAAATCTATAATTTAGATAATAAAGAATTAACACCTGCTCATACATTCAACGATGGAGTTGACTTCGTCCCAACCAATAAACATATGTTATTTGGACATCACTTTACTTCTATTGCAGGTGCAGCTCCAATAATAGGTCCTTGTATTGCAGTTTATTGGGGATGGTTACCTGCAATTTTATGGGTAGTATTTGGTACTATTTTTATGGGCGCAACGCATGATTTCGGGGCACTAGTAATAAGCCTAAAAGAAAAGGGTCAATCAGTAGCAGACATATCATCTAATGTAATTAATAGAAGAATAAGAATTATGTTTCTTTGTTTTATTATGCTTCTTACATGGTTGGTGTTAGCTGTTTTTGCAAATGCAATTGCTGGTTTATTTACTATGCATCCAAAAGCTGTACTTCCTGTTAATATAGAAATAATAGTAGCCATAATTATTGGGTATTTCATATATAAAAAGAAATTTAATTCACTAGTTCCATCAATTATTGCTTTAGGTATTTTATATCTTTTTGTATGGATAGGTTCAACCAATCCAATTAATTTATCTGATTTTGGAATAAATGAAAATAGTGTGAAAAATACATGGATAATTTTACTGTTTGTATATTCAGCTATTGCTAGTTTGTTACCAGTTTGGATTTTACTTCAACCTAGAGATTATATTAATAGTCATCAACTTATTGTTGGTTTAAGCTTAATATTTTTATCTATTTTTATTATACAGCCTGATATAATTGCACCTGCTGTGACAAATACAGATAAAGGTCCTCCAATGATACCTTTTCTATTTGTTACTATTGCATGTGGTGCTATAAGTGGATTCCATGGTTTAGTATCCTCTGGAACTACTTCTAAACAAGTAAATAAAATGAAAGATGCGCGTTTAATTGGATATGGAGCAACTTTGGGTGAAGGATCTTTAGCACTTGCTGCAACTATTGCAGCAATTGCTGGCATATCATTAGTAAGCCAAGCTGGAACAGAGTTTTGTTTACCTTGGCTTAAGAATTCATGTAATCTCAAAAGTTTACACCCAGTAAATTATTTTGTTATATCTAGTTCTGCCCTAATACAACAATTAGGATTATCTGAATCCTTATCTACAACTTTAATTGTAGTTCTTGTTGTATCTTTTGCAGCCACAACGCTTGATTCAGCTACTAGAATACAAAGATATATTATATGTGAATTTGGAAATGCAGTCAAATTTAAGTTATTCCAAAATAAATATATTGCTACATTAATATCTATAATACCTGCTTATCTAATAGCCACAAATGATGCATTAAGAAATGAATTATGGCAAACTTTCGGTGCAAGCAATCAAATGCTTGCAGCATTAACATTAATGATTTTGTCAATTTACTTTTGGAAAAAAGGAAAAAATGTAATTCCACTTTTAATACCTATGATAATTATTATGATGATCACTATTAGTGCACTAATTATAAAATTTAATCAATCGACTACAATACTTCTAAAATCAATAAATGGAATATTAATTGTTTTAATTATATGGATGATTACAGAAGGAATAATATATTGTTATAAAAGACACAAGAGCCTAAATGAATAATGCTGGAATATATCTACATATTCCATTTTGTAAAACAAAATGTATCTATTGTGATTTTTATTCTGTTACAAACAAAGATGATAGTATTGAAAAATTTGTTACCTGTCTAATTAAAGAGATCAAACTAAATAAAAATAGACTTTCAAATTTTAAATATGATACTATTTTCTTTGGCGGAGGAACTCCTTCCGTATTAACTGAAAAGCAACTAGATAAAATATTAAATGTATTATATCAGTTTTATGATATAAATAAAGATGCTGAAATAACTTTAGAGTGTAATCCTGGTGAAATTAACTATGAAAAATTAAAATACTTTAGACAAATAGGTGTAAATAGACTATCTATAGGTTTCCAAAGTTTTAATGAAAAAAATCTGAAATTCTTAGGAAGACTCCACAGCTCAGAGCAATCTATTTCCACATTTAATCATGCAAGGAGAGCCGGCTTTAATAATATTAATATTGACTTAATCTATGATATCCCTAATCAAAAGTTAAAAGATTGGAAACATGATTTATTTTTAGGCACAAGCCTTCAGCCTGAACATATATCTGCGTATTCTTTAACTGTAGAAAAAAATACTGCTTTACATAGTATGGTAAAAAACAGAACTATATTTATGCCTTCTGAAGAATTAGATAAAAAAATGTTTTTGCAAACTATAAGATACTTAGAAGATAAAAAATATTTACATTATGAAATATCTAATTTTTCTAAAAAGAATAATAAGTGTAAACACAATTTACATTATTGGCGTTTAAATCCATATTTAGCTTTTGGCCCAGGAGCTCATGGATTTGATGGGGAAAAAAGATGGTGGAATAAAAAATCAATTGATTTCTATATCAGCAAACTCGAAAATAATAATCTCCCAATTGAGTCAGAAGAAATTCTTACAAAAAAAGATTCATTTAATGAGCTAATTATGAATGGTTTAAGATTGATTGAAGGTGCTGAAATTGAAAAATTAAATAATTATTTAGATAATGACTTAATTAAATATCTTGAGCCTTACAAAAAAAAGTGGCCTTATATAAAAGCTGGAAAAAAGAATTTAACTATTAAAAAAGAAGGTCTACTATTTACAGACGAGATAATAGCAGACCTTTTTCAAATTTAAGAATTATTTTAAAAACATTATTTTTTGAGTAGCTGTTTGATTAGAAGTGGAAATATTTAATAAATAAACACCACTAGAAATATTACTTGGCTTCCATTTAATAGAATGTTGTCCTTTAGATTTAAAAGAAGATTCTAAATTGTCAATTATTTTACCCTGAAGGTTCATTATATTTATTTCAACATAATTTGAAGATTCAATAAAGTAATCAATACTTATTGATGGATTAAATGGGTTTGGGTACGCGCTAATAATTGAAAATTCTCTATCAATTATATCATTGTCAACTATTTCTAAAATTTGTTGACTTTCATAATAGCCTGTTCTTTTCATATTAGACCTATGTGTATTCCACATACCATCACTAGAACTTGTCTCCTTAAGATCAATATTTACAAGATTTTGTGTTGAACCAATAATAAATTCTAAGTCATTATCATCATCTGTATCTAAAATAGTAGGAGAACCCTTAAATGGAAAATCATAATTGATAGGAAAGTTTTCATATGTATTTCCTTCAATACTATAAAAATGTGCTTTTCCACTATCATCACCAAACATCAAATAAGGTGTTTCAGTTGATTCTATAGAAGCAAAAGTAATCGAACTTATTACTTCAGCATCAAGTTCTATTGGCCAACTTCCATATGCCTGACCATTAGAATTAATTGCATAAATTTCATTTCCAGAAGCAAAGAATATAACTGGTCCAACACCAGAAACATCTACCACACTTGCTTCTGAAGATATATCATCATTTGTTTCAATTATAAAACGAACTGAACCATCAGAATTTAAGCCATAAAAATTATCATCTTTAGAACCCACTAAAATAATTTTTTGCCCTGTATCTAGTTTTAAAATTGATGGAGATACTCTGATGTCACCACCTGTTTCATAAGACCAAGCAACTGTTCCATCATCATAAATTAAATGAATGAACTCATCATCTGTACCAACGACAATATCTACTTTCCCATTTTCATTAAAATCAGAAAGGGCCACTCCTCTTTGAACCTTTTCATTAAGCTCAACAGGAAATCCAGGTACAGTACTACCATCATAATTAATTGCGTACAATCTTTGTGAACCTCCATACTGTCCAAAAATTATTTCATCTAAACCATCTCCATCTATATCTCCTAGAGCTGGTGATGCAGTAATGAAACCTCCACTATTAAAAATAGATGAAATATTTATATTTTCTGATGATTCAATATGATAAATCTGTCCATTTTTTGATGTAAGAACAACAGATTCATAATCGTTAGTAATTAAGTTTCCAACTGCTGGTGAACCCCAATTTTGATCTCCAGTTTCATATGGATAAGTCTGATTTAACCATTCAGACCCATCCATTTCAAACACATGAATAAACCCACCTTTGTCAGAAGAAATAATTTCATTTTGTCCATCCATATCTATATCAACTATGGCAGATGAAGAAATTAATTCTCCTGATACATCTGCTGGAAAACCTTGCTGATTAAGAGTTATAGAAAAATCTGTTGAAAATTCTTCATACACAGTTTCACCTTCATCATTAATATTTTCAGACTGAACTACAAGATTTAAAAAATAATCATCAATTATAACGGAATCATCAACTGCTATATCTGCAATAACTTGAAAGGTTTCACCAGATGAAATATTGCCAATTTCACCTAAATTAGAACTGCTAATTGATATACCTTCACAGTCTGAGTTTAAAGATAAATTAACATTTATTGCTTCGTTTTGTTCGTTGTATGATTTATTCATCACATCAATAATAACATTAAAACTGTCACCAGGATTAATAAGTCCATCAGAATCTATATCATTATTAAAATCAATATCAAAATTTGCTGATAAAAGTAGAGAATTATAAAGCTTATCAAGCATTTGATTAATGATATTTTGTGCCGTTCCTAGAGAAGGATTATTTGCTTTATAAAAAACTGTCATAGTATGATCAATATAAACTGTACTTGGAAATGCGCTTCCACTATTAAACTTACCCCATAAATCACTACCAGCGCCATCGTCAGTAATAAGAGGTATTCCGCCAAGTTGAACCCCTCTATTTCCCCAATCTGAACATGAATAAGGTTGATTTAGGTCATCTAAATTTGTAAATACTAATACATTTTCATTTTCAAAATATAAATCTTCAATATCAGACATCGTACCGATGCTGCTCCAGCAAGGTCCTCACCAAGAAGCAGCTAAATCAATAAAAAATACATGAAAATTTGAACTTGATCCATTAAAATCATTAAAACTTAATAATCTATCTTCAATTCCATGCTCTTGAAATCCATAACATACATCATATTCTTTTTGTAAATCCCCATATGAAAGTTGATCACCAACTTCATATGATACTAAACATGTTAACATAAAACATAAAATATACTTATTCATAAATTTTCTCCCAAAATTCAATATCATTAACCTATTATATTATTAACTAAAATAATTACATCTAATACATTTAAATAGCCGTCTTCATTTATATCACCAATCGAATTATATTCATCTACTAATATATAATTATTAACCATTAATACAATATCTTGAACATTTAGCAAACCATCGTTATTTATATCACCTGGAATTTGTACTCCATCATTTACGTTTAATATTAATGGAATAGTCACATCTTCTACATTAGTATCAATTAATAAATATCCATTATATATTCCAGTATCTAATCCTACAGAAGATATTGTCACTGGAACTGATGTANCTTGTTGATTTGANAAATCTCCTGATTCATTTAATATTTCTATCCATGAAGGAATTTGTTTAACAGATATAGTGAAATTATTATTAATTACTGCATTTGAATTGTTATATGCCATTGTTAATGCATCTGTATTATTTTGGTTTTGCATACCAATTGTTGCTGAACTATAGTCACCTTCTAGATTTAAATAATTAAATTTATACTCTCCACTTGGATACATAATAACTTGGAATGTATAAAAACTATTTTCAAAACCTGTCCACCAATGTGCAACTTGATCAAATGTTATGACAAACATATCAGATGATGAATAATAATATACATCTCCTGNACAATATTGATTACATTGATCATTTACTGGATTTAAATCATCCCAAAANGGAAATAATGCAGGACCTGGTACATCTGCAGTTGGTAGATTTGCATTNTCCCATGCACCACTATCTCCACCAAANCCAATCCAACCATTTGCATTTACACTACATTCTGAAAANGATTCACCATATANTGGAAAATCAAATCCAATTGGTATTGTTCCNTTTGCNGAATCATTATTTNTAAAATTTACNNTNGTAGATATATTTTCAATATCAATCCAATCAAAAATAACTTCATTNTCTGAACTNTTCCATGANTTNCCTGAATTNTCAGAACCAAGATCANTCATNAAAGANGATGCTANAANTTGATANTTTAAATTNGAACCNTCTTCTCCAATATTNGNNAGTTGTANTTGATAATTTTGAGATTCACCTACACTTAATGTTGTTTCAGTTATTGAGTTATCATAATTAAGAGATAATTCAGGANACGCAGGTTCATTAAATTGTAATACAAAAAGTCCACCACTTTCATCAAATCCATTATCNCCTATACCNCTAACAATTATAATNTTANTATCAAAAAANGGNTAATTACTCCAAGTTCCATCAAATGTTGTACTATTATTTTCTGGATGAATATCAAAAAAAGCTACCTCTTCCATAAGTCCATCACTTATATTTGAAATATCATGAATTCTTAAACCTGCNGTATANTGNGACTGATATACATAATTTNCTTTNANATATAAATTATGNTCNATATTTGNAGTNCCGTGATCATGTACNTTTATNAAAACTGGATTATCTAATGTTGATAAATCCCATATNTANGTNCTNGTATTAATNCCATCATANTATTCATCTAATTCATCATTGCATAAAAAANACTTNTGATCTTCAGTTAACCANCCTTGATGTGTATACTGNGCNCCAGAATAACCATTTATACTAATTGTGNTNGGNTCTGTTTTGTCAGTAACATCTGTAATAGTTACAGTATCTTCATTAGANCTAAAACATATTTCTCTTCCAACATATTGTNNGTCCANNCCATTNTATATAACACATTGAGTNTCATGNGTNTANCCATCTTCNNTNTAACANCCAGCATATGANGGTNATGNAGGATTTTGGATATTAATCATATGAAGGCCACCTGANCAATCATNACATCCNACAGCATANGCAAAACCTGTTTCTTCATTTATAANNATATTATGNCTATTTCCAAATAAACCATAATGNGCCGTCTCNGAAAATGTCACAGNATTTNAACCATCATAATTTCTNANTTGGNTTAAATCAAACACTTGCATACCATGNNCACCNGCTTCACTAACNATAAATGCATGATTTTGATAAGTTTTAATATCTCTCCATAANGAAGCAGAAGANTGTGTAGGTAAATAACCAATAACAAGNGGGTTTTCTGGATTTGTAATTCTTATAAAAGCAGTTCCAGTATCTAAACCTAATAATGCNTATAANTCTTCTGTTTGAGGATCNNTCCAACCCCAAATATCATTTCCATTANTTGGGTTTCCTAACTGAGNTAAAGANAGTCTAGACATTAAGTCNATATTANTNCATGGNTAACCATCTGCTTGTCCATTTTCACATTCAGTTATTGGTAAAACAATGCTCATTAAAACTAGAAAATAAATACTAANATATCTCATTAAATTNCTCCAAAAATTTTATTAAGTTGTNCTNAAAAATAAATATTNAANTNTAATATNAATAGAATTATTACAAGTTGTAAAATTTACAATTCTTTCCAACCTGAAATCCACTCTGNTTTGTCTTTTATTTTTTTAATATCAATATTAAAACTAATACTNTTNTCACATACTGCATATAATTCTATTTGTTTTTTCTTAATTAACACATTACGNACTTGGTAATGTATAAANCCATTCTTCTTTTTTATGGANGTCCANTTAGAATTAANTAATTTTTTCATAAANNATTTTNAACTTTATCTAAAAGTAATGATTCTGAATATTTAGTAAATTTATTGTATTGTTTTAAAATGTCTTTATCTATATTTTCAAAAGAAGGTCCACCCAAAAATAATTTTATATCATGTTTTTTTGCTAAGATACTAATTTCTTTAAGGTCTTTATTTGTTTTATCAATGTGATCAATAAGAGTAGAAGTACAACATTGTCTATCACAAAGGTAGATAAAAATTGCATAGTAAGAATTTTTGTTGAGTAATGTCTTTATATCAACAATTGATGTATTTGAACCACAATTGTGCACACGATAACCTACGTCTTCAAGCAAAATATGAATCATGTCTATAGGTAAATCTGGAATATCATTTTCTAAATTTAACCCTAAAATATTTTTTCCATTATACTTCTTAGTATTAATAACTGATAACTTAAATTGATTTAATCCCTTTGAGACAATTTTTCTCGCTATGTGTTCTTCAGCGACAGATATATTATTATTATCTAAATTATTTTGAATACTTACTAGGACCGGCTCAATATAATCGTCCATTAAAGAAGACAGTGGTACACCACTTAAATATAATTCGATAAGTGCTTTTTCTACTGATTGATAATTATGTTTTAGCGCGTGATTAACAATTTCTTTTACTGATTCTTTTGGTGTTAAGTTTTTAGATTTATCATTTTTACTTAAAATTATTCCTTTTTGATTTGCAAAGCTTACTATATCATTATAAGAAAACTTTCTATGTCCGCCAGCAGAAGAAATGCACTTAATTTTTCCAGCCATTGCCCATCTTCGTACCGTAGATTCATCAACTCCAAATAAATTACCAACTTGTTTTGTATTTAAATCTTTTTTTAACATTTATCCTCCAATCTTCAATTATACAACTGCCCCTCCGCACTAAAATATAATAAATAATTTCACGTTATGCACGTTTTTTCTTGCATCATATTAAATTAGTTATTTAAATTAACGTGCAAAACGTGCAAGTGTTTTGCGGGTGAAGCACTGTTTAGTTAAAATTGTTAAAAACAATTATGTTTCCTCTTTTAAGGGTCTAGACATTCAGCTGCTATTAATATGTAATTGCTTCTCCCGGTGAAATAATATGTAGCTAAGTGAGTGTCTAGACTTTTAATTAATAAAGGGTTGTAAATGTTATTAAGTATTGAAAATATAGTTTTATTTAATTTTATTATGTCATTTTTAATGATGGGAGTAATAATTACCACGCAGATAGTTAGTTACCCATTATTTTTATGTATAACCAAAAGTAATTTCAAAAAATATCATTCAACATATGTTAATAAAATATCCTTTATAGTTATGCCAATTATGTTATCAGAATTAGTTCTTAGTATTATTTTATTATTTATTATTCAAAATTTTTCATCTGTAATAATTCTATCATCAATGTTATTAATTTTTTTATCAACATTATTTTTACAAGTACCTATGCATAAAAAATTAGAGCATGGTTATAATAATAAATCGATCAATTATTTAATTAACACTAATTGGATAAGAACATTTTTATGGGTACTAAAATCTACAGCATCATACAATCTAGTAAAGGACTTATTATGAATATAGTAATTTTTGGAGCAACCGGTGGCATTGGTAAATGTTTAAGTTTTGATTTAATCAATAATCATAACTTATATCTTGGATCAAGAGATTCAGACAAAGTTGAAAACTTATTATCAGATATTAATAAAAATAACAATATTTGCAAAGGAGGTCAGATTGATATTACAGAATTTAGTACTATTGAGTCCTTTTTAGATGAGGCAGTCAATTCTATGGGATCAATTGACTGTATTATAAACTGTGTGGGGTCTCTACTTTTAAAACCCGCACATTTGACAAAACAAGAAGAACTAAACAATGTGTTTAATACCAATGTATTTAGCAGCTTTAATATTATAAAATATGGTTTTAAACACATGAGAAAAAATGGTGGTAGTATGATTTTCTTTTCTAGCGCAGCATCCATGGTTGGTTTAAAAAATCACGATGCAATAGCTGCAGCAAAGGGTGCTATATCGTCAATGGTATTNTCTTCTGCTTCAACATATGCAAGATATAATATAAGAATTAATGCTATTGCACCTGGATTAGTTGAAACTCCCTTAACCGAAAAAATTACTAGTAATAAAATATCACTCGATTATTCTAAAAGCATTCATGGATTAAACAGAATAGGAAAACCTGAGAATTTTATACCTACAGTTAATTCATTGTTAGATAATCGCTCAGATTGGATTACTGGACAAACTATAGCTATTGANGGAGGTCTATCAAATGTTAAATAATAATTATGGATATGCATGTGTAAACATGCAATTAGCATATCCAAAACAATATGGCGATAGTTCTGAATCTAGAATTATTTCACATAGAACNATGGTTAAAAAAACATTTTTAGAAAAAGGCATNAATTATGCATCANAANTNTCCNTNAAAAATTGTAAAGATTTATTTGAAATAATAAAATGGAATAAAAGAAATAATTTTAATTTTTTTAGAATGTCTTCTGATTTATTTCCNTGGTGNAGTGAGTATAAACTTTCTGANCTNCCTGATTACGANGAAATTAAATCTACATTAAAAATNATTGGCANTTATATNAANAAACANAATTTNAGAGTAACNTCACACCCAGGACCATTTAANGTACTGACATCTCCAAAAGAACATGTAGTTAAAAATTGTATTCATGACTTGTCAATTCATGGTGAAACCTTTGATTTAATGAATTTATCTAGAACGCCATATAATAAAATCAATATTCATATTGGAGGAGCGTATGGAGATAAAAAACTTGCTATGGATAGATTTTGTAAAAATTTTAATTTACTACCAAACTCAGTGAAAGATAGACTCACTGTTGAAAATGATGATAGAGATTCTTTATATAGCGTAAATGATTTATATGAAGGAGTATATAAGAAAATAGGCATTCCTATAGTTTTTGATTATCATCATCATAAATTTTGTAATGGAGGCCTGTCAGAAAAAGAAGCTTTAAGATTATCCTGCAAAACATGGGGAATTATTAAACCTGTAGTTCATTACTCTGAATCTAAATCAATAGAGTATAAAGATACATCAATAAAACCACAAGCACACTCAGATTATGTTTATGATTATATAAATACATACGGGTATGGTTTAGATATAATGATTGAAGCAAAACANAAAGAATTAGCTGTTCTAAAATATATGAATATTCATAGAATGGCTATTTAATTAAAANAAACAATAAAAAGGAANAAAAATGAAAAAATACAATATAATTNTAGCTGTGATGATGAGTTTATTATTNTCATCAGCATCAGTTCAAATAATNCACAACAGCGCTTCACCAACAGTAGATGTATATGTTGATGGTGCACTTGCAGTATCTGGTTTTGAATACAGAACTGCAACTGGCGTACTAGAATTGCCTTTAGAATTTACTGTAGGTATTGCGCCAACAGGTGGTGATGTGATTGCTGAGTTCCCATTCACACTAGAAGAAGGTGGTCAATATGTAGTAGTTGCAACTGGATTATTAGGTAATGAAGATACTCCATTTGGACTTGCTCCTGCAGGTACAACATTTGGTGCATCAGAAGGTAATGTAGGATTAAATGTTTATCATGGTTCTACAGATGCTCCAGCTGTTGATATTTTAGCTGATGGNGGCGTATTAGTACCAAATTTAGCTTATGGTGAATTCTCAGGTTATGTAGAAGTACCTGCGATGGACTATACAATTGGTATCGCACCAACTGGCGGTGAATCGATTGCAGACTTTATTGCACCATTAAGTGGTTTAGGTGGTGGTTCNGCTGTAGTATTTGCATCTGGATTCTTATCTGGAGATGATCCAGCATTTGGTATATTTGCTGCTTTAGAAGATGGTACAGTATTAGGTTTGGAAACAGGTAGTTTATCAAATGGTTTAACACTTAATCCTATTTTTGAATTAAATCAAAGTTATCCAAATCCTTTTAATCCAAGTACAACAATCAGTTTCCAAATTAAAGAATTCTCGGATATAAGTATCAATGTATATGATATAAATGGTAGAGTTGTTGCAAACTTATTTGATGGATTTAAAAGTGTAGGTGAATACTCAATTAATTGGAATGCAGNAAATATTCCAAGTGGNACTTACTTTGTAAATATGAATACAAATTCATTTTCAAGTACTCANAAACTNATGTTAATTAAATAAGTTATTTTTATNATTGAAAAGCCTCTAATTTATAGGGGCTTTTTAATTAAAACAAAAAGGGAGATAAAATGGAAAGTTATAGCTNTATAATTGAAGCCATAAAAATTATAATTACAGTATCAGTATTNTTTGTTTGGTTTGTAAGATATAAAAANATAAAAAAAGAGTTCGTNAAATATAAATATCCTAGATGGTTTAGAGATTTAGTNGGGATATTAAAAATATCATTTTCTATTATGATTCATTCAAGTGTNAACTCAATTGTAATAATAGGATCANTAGGTATTTCGATTTTAATGGTCGGNGCATTTTTTACACATATGAGAATTAATAACCCATTTAGAGAATATATNGCATCATTAGTAATGCTAACAATCAGTGGNTTGGTTTTATATTTTTCATTATGCGTAACTAATTAATATAATTATTATGAAATTGAGTATCATTAGAATGATTTTATTTCTAATAATGTGTGCTTTTGCAGTACTTTCCTCAGTTGGAATAATTATGATTTTTAATAAGCTATTTATATAATTTAATAATATAAATAGCTTATTAATTTTTNAAACTTTAACNAANTAGTAAAATTACCCNAATGGATAAGGAAGTAGATCCTCAATAAAGTGAGTTGAAAACTCTTTTCCANTTGAATCAGATATGTANATTGGTATATCTCCTAGATATTCATAAATAATTTGCCTACATGAACCACATGGTTTAGCATTACTATTAGATACAATTGCAATTGATTTAAATTTAGTATACCCCTGAGAAAGTGCTGAGTATATAGCAACCCTCTCTGCACACAAAGTACTTGGATAAACAGCTGATTCAATATTACATCCGTATATTANNNTTTCCATCTTNACATAAAATTGCTGANCCNACTGGAAAATTACTNNATTTNGANTGNGAGTTTTTTTGAGCTTTTAAAGNATGTTTTATTAAATCTAATTCTTTCATNATATAATTTAATAATTAAATTAATTTCATGCAAAATATCATNATAATATATTAATCTAATATTTGACCTATTAAAAATATAATNTCTGAAATATTTAATATACCATCTGTATTAAAATCACCATTTTCAATAAAATTATTATCTAATATANAATCAACTATAATCATAATATCTAGTACATTTAATAATTGATCATTATTCAAATCATAAATTAAATAACATTCTGAAGTATTTTGTTCTCCAATATCATCATTTGAAAAGCATAGAGGGTATGGTGGACAGAAATTATTATTATTTAAATTTGGAGTCATATCTCCCTGATTACAAATATTACTAGATATTATTCCTGAAAAATAATTATTACTAATATCTAAGGAATTTAAATTAACTAAATTGCCAAGACCATATGGTATTGGTCCATAAAACATATTTTCATATAGATACAACTCTACTAAATTAATCAAATTTTCTATACTATCTGGTAATTCTCCTGTGAGTTGATTATTATATAAATAAATTTTTTCCAAATTTACTAAATTACCTATTGATGATGGAATAGAGCCGCTTAACTCATTATCTCTTATACTTAAATACTCTAAGTTAATTAAATTTCCTATTGATATAGGAATTGGACCAGTTAGTTCATTATCTCTCAAATTTAAGTACTCTAAAATAGGTAAATTTCCAATTGCTTCTGGAATAACACCATCTATTTCATTATTACTTAAATCTAGGTCTATTAAATTTTGAAAATTATCTACTCCAGATAAAATATTACCTGATATACTATTATTTCTAATTATAAAATAATGCAAATTTGTAAGACTAATAATATTTGAGGGTAATTCACCACTTAAGTCATTATCACCTAAATTTAAATATACTAGATTATTAAGATTAGATATTGTGCTAGGTATAGAACCACTTAACTGATTATCAGCTAAATTTAATTCTACTAAATTTATTAATTGACCTAATTGAATTGGTAGCTCATCAGATAATTGATTATTGTAAAAAAATAATCTCTGTAAGTTAACTAGATTCCCAATCGTAGAAGGAATATTTCCTTCTAAGTTATTATTATGTAAATCTAACTTTTCTAAATTAGTTAAATTTCCAATCTGATATGGTATTTCTTCATCTAATTGATTACTATATAAATATAAAGTGACTAAACTAGATAGATTTCCTATTTGGTTGGGAATTGATCCTGATAAATTATTATTATTCAAATCTAAAAAATTTAAATCTACTAGATTACTAAGACTAGAAGGAATTTCTCCTGAAAGATCATTTAAACTAAGATTTAATACAACTAGATTTGTTAAGTTACCAATCTGATTTGGTATTTCTCCATCTAAATTATTTAAACTAAGATTTAATTCGATTAAATTTTCTAAATCACCAATTTTTTCTGGTATTGAACCTGATATTTGAGTACCAGACAGATCTAATATTGTTGTTTCTTCAATATTATAACATTCTTCCCATAATTCAATTTCTAATCCATCTATACATGACAATAATGGATGCAAAAAAAATAAAAAAAGAGTTAAATAATATTTTTTCATGAATTAATTTATAAAATCATAAATTAATTTCTACATAAAATTACATTTTATTACATGAAACNAAAATATANGGTCTNTAGGAAAATNTTATCTTATTATNAATNANNATTGNATATTAATTTAAAGTAAACTGTTTAAGAATATTTAAATCAATAAATTTAAGTGTTTCAATATGAGTAGAATCTAAAAAAACAGGAGGTGCCATTCCATTATCATAGGCTTGTTTCCAACGCAAAGCACATAAACACCAACGGTCTCCAGGCTTNACTCCTGGAAATTGAAACTCTGGATGAGGTGTTGATAAATCATTTCCTATTGATTTACTAAATTCTAAAAATTGTTCTGTAGCTAAAATACAAACCGTATGTACACCTACATCTTCATTGCAGGTATCACATGAACCATTTCTGAAAAANCCTGTTTTTGGATTATNACAACAAATNTCCAACTTTTTTCCAAANACATTTATGGATTCTTTTTTCATATTATAATTTAATAAAAAATTTAATATCATCTAAAAACAAAAAAAACCCCTCAATAAATGAGAGGTTTCTCTTTAGTACCCCGGATACGATTCGAACGTATGACCTACGCCTTAGAAGGGCGTTGCTCTATCCAGCTGAGCTACCGGGGCATATTCAAGTCTCGAAATTTAATCATACCTAAATCTAAATTAAAAGTATTAAAAATTAAGTTTGCAATTAAATACTACACTATTTTNAGAAATAGGNACTANTACTGATTCTAATTTATATTTATTTTTACCATTTAAATAAGCTACATCAAAAAAAGATAGAGCTCTATTAANTATTAATGCTGCTATTGTAAAATTATTAATTTTTTTAGAGTTAGAACTTTTNACNCTTAAATNATTAAATNNATTTCTATTTTTATCANTATCCCAATCCCATTGATATTTNGGAATATCTGGATAAATATCATCATATCTTCTCTGTCTTTCCATTGTACTATTATAGTCATATANATTATCATATTGACTAACATGNACAATAAGTAATGACAATTCATNATCATTTATATTATTTAAATCAATTCCAGCATGGTAATTACCGAAAGATGTNTAATTATCAATGTACCAAATATTAGATTGATAACTTGCTAAAAATGATAACCAAGTTATTGCTTCTAGGACAAAGAAATTTTTTGCTCTTTTATTTTCTGAAATTTCTAAATGACCCCATCCAGGTACAGCTAAAGATTTAAATGTATTTATATCTAAATTTTCTACCAATTGTGAAAATGATAGTGAAAATAAACATAAGTATAAAATATATTTCTTAATTTTCACGAAATACTCCAAAATTTCTAAAAAATGAATTTATTGTTAATAAAAACATAAATAATAAATTGAATANAGAAAACAAATCACCATATTTAGTATAAAATGTTTTTTGATTTAAAATAGTAATATTANTTTCTAAAACTCCCTCTTTATTGAACTNAAGTTTATCAGTAATGTTCCCATAAGAATCNACAACCATAGTTATACCNGTATTTGCAGANCTTATAACATAACGTCTATTTTCAATAGCTCTATATATNCATCTTCTTGCATGTTGTTCTAGTTGNGGATTTCTTGGATACCAACCATCATTAACAATATATGTTAAAAACTCAGCTCCATTATTAACAAACTTTCTTGTTAAATCTGGAAAAACTGATTCAATACATATCATAGTCGCAAATTTGTTTTCATTCAATGAAAATATTGTTAATTCATTTCCAATATNAAAATTAGTTAATCCTAAATNAATCCCNAAAGAACTAAATATATCTGGAGTTCTTTCAACATTTGGAACTAATTTCTGTTTATGAAAGATATTTAAAATTGAATCTGACTTAAATAATAATGATGAATTATATCTCTTATTCATAATTTTTAAATCAGCACCTGCAACTAAATAAATTTGTGAATTTTTTAAGAAATTNTTCATAGCTGGTGAAATCTTTGAATTGTAATATCCATTCTTTAAAAAAGAACCAGAAATACTACTTTCAGGCCATACAATTAAATCAATATCTTGATTTGAGGTGTTACTAGATAAATTAATAAGTTTAATTAAAGANCCTCTTAATGATTGNCTTTTCTCATTTAATGATATNTTTGGCTGAACTAATTTAACTTTTATTTTTGGACCATTATTTATNTGNTTTGATTTAATTATATATCCTGTAAGAAATGGCATACTAAAAAAACAAANAAATAAAAGTAAATTTTGAAAATTTAGCTCTTTAATTATNTTATATATAATTACATTTATTAACACAATCCAAAATGTTAAACCATATANATNNTGGTNNANTCAATATTTTGTGATAATAATAAATAATCTGTTTGTGTATATGATAATGAATTCCATACTGAACCATAAAATCCAAGCGATCTTAAATATTCAATAGTAACAAAAATAAAAGGTAATATATAAATTAAATTAACTTGTTTAAAATTCTTTTTAAAATAAAAATACAAAATGTAAATAATTATAATATTAATACTTAATACAAGTACCACTAATAACATAATTAAATATCTAACTATTTGATTATCAATACCAATATTATCAGATATCCAAAAAAAGAAAATTAAATGATATAAAAAACTCCAAATAAATGATTGCTTTATAATTTCAGTATAAGTCTTTTGTTGATTAATACAATAAATAAAAGGAACTAATGAAAACCATGCTAAAAAACCAAAACCCCATGGTTGTTGTGCAACACCCATAAGCAGTGCAGAAAATAGTGATGGCAAGTATTTATTCATTATATAGTATCTAAATATTCTTGTAGTATAATTGAAGCAGCAATTTTATCGATTTTATCTTTATTATGACCAGTCTTGATATTCATTTGATGCATAAACTTTTCTGCTTCTGAGGATGTCAACCTTTCATCTATAAGATCTATTTTATAATCCATTTTATTTTCTAATGCAGAAACAAATTGTCTAACTTTGATTGTTTGCTTTGTATCTTCACCTTTCATATTGTATGGTATACCTACAACAATTTTATTTACTTGATTTTCTTTTGTTATTTCAAATATTTGATTTAATAAATCTTCAATATTAATATAATTTATTGTTTTAAAAGGCTTAGATATAGTGCACGTTAAATCTGATAAAGCTAACCCAACACGAACATCTCCAAAATCAATTGCAAGTATTCTATTCAACTAAATTTTCCACTCTTTTTTTAATTCAGTTTTTAAATTTTTTCCAGGTTTAAACATTATTTTCCTATGTGCAGGAACAAATATTTCTTCATTTGTTCTAGGATTCCTTGCTTTTGGTTTTGCTTTTGTAGGTTTTACTTCAAAAATACCAAAATTTCTTAACTCTATTCTTATATGATCTTTTGGTTGTTTTAATATTTCAAGAATAGTTTCTAAAAAATTATCAACCATAAACTTCATGTCTTCATTTGAAAATAAAAGCTTCTGGGAAAGTTTTCGAACTAAATCATCTTTATTATATTTAATTTTTTTCAATTTATTGCCTTTCAATTTTATAAATTCTATTAATAGTTTTTAATTTATTTTGNAATCTATTTAACTGTTTTATATCTCTAACTTCAACAATAAGAGTACANTGAGCTAATCCTGAATTTGATGTCATATTAACACTNGAAATATTCATACTTAGATTAGATGTACANTCAATAATATCTTTTGCTAAATCTTTACGATCCTCACCTTGAATTTTTAATCTTACTATATATGAGGAATTATTTGACATATCCCATTCTACAGGAATNAATCTATTTGATGCCGATATTGGATAATTTTTACAAGAGGCTCTATGTATGGTAACACCTCTACCTTGTGTGATATAACCCACTATNTCATCNCCAGGTACAGGATTACAACATTTACCATAANTNATAAGAGTATTACTTATTCCTCCNACTGTTACACCTTTAGCTATACCTCTNGCTTTTCTTATAAATTTTTGTGTTAAAGATTCATCTTCTANTTCTTGGTGGGNATNCTCTTTAGGTTCAATTTTATTTACTAAATCTTTAACTGTAATATCACCATCTGCCAAATTAATAAATAAAGATTCTTCACTTGAATTATCAAATAAATGATGATTTTTTGTAATTTTTTTTAAAAGAGATNTTTTTTTAATTTTTNTTAAGCCTTTTTCTAAAATTTCTTTACCTAAAATAATTTTTTCTTTGTATTCATTCTTTTTTATCCANCGCTTAATGTGATTTTTAGATTTAGGCATTTTAACAATCTGGAGCCAGGCATAACTAGGGTTTTGATTTTCAGATGTTATAATTTCAACTGAATCTCCATTTTTTAANTGTGTATTTAATGGAACTATATGACCATTTATTNTAGCTCCAGTACATTTTAAACCAACCTCGCTATGAACTTGAAATGCAAAATCTATTGGNGTAGCATTTTCNACAAGCTGCATCACATCACCATTTGGAGTAAANACAAAAATTTCATCGTGAAATAAATCTGTTTTTAACATATCCATAAATTCACGAGGATTTTTACTTTCATTATTTAATTCTTCNATCATATCTCGAATCCAAGCAAATTTTTCTAGTATNTTCTCATTTTTAANAACTTTTTCAGATTTATCTTTATATATCCAATGCGCAGCTACTCCAATCTCAGCAATTTTATTCATATCTTTAGTTCTTATTTGAACTTCAACCATTTTACCTTTTTTCCCAAAAACTGTAGTATGTATAGATTGATAACCATTACTTTTTGGCATTGCTATATAATCTTTAAATCTATCTTGTAATGGANTATACATTTGATGAATAATACCTAAAACCATATAACAATCTTTAACTTTGTCTAAAACTATTCTAATCGCAAATTGATCAAAAATTTCTGCAAAAGTTATATTCTTTAATTTCATTTTATTATGAATTGAATAAAAATGTTTAGCTCTTCCATGCATTTCATAATTTATTGCTAATATATTAAATTCATTATCNAGAGGATCTATAAATGNTGTAATATAATTTTTTCTATCTTTCTTATTTGATTTTACTAATTTTTTTATTTTTTTATGATTACTAGGCTCTAAAATTGAAAAAATAATATCTTCCATCTCCATTTTAATGTTATTCATTCCAATACGATGCGCTAAAGGAGCAAAAATTTCTTTTGATTCTAATGCTAATCTTCTCTGCTTAATTTTTGATAAAAATGAAATAGTTCTTAANTTATGTAGCCTATCAGCTAATTTTATAATAATAGCTCTTATATCATTTGCAAATGAAATAAACATTTTCATAAAATTTTCAGCTTTTTTATNTGTTCTACTATTAAATTTTATATCNGATAATTTAGTAACTGATTCAACTAATAATAAAACATCATCACCATATCTATTTTGAATAAGATCTTTTGTTACATTAGTATCTTCAATAGTATCATGTAATAAACCACTTATAACTATATTTTGATCCATGCCCCAATCAGCCAATATTGTTGCAACTGCAACACAATGATTGAAATATGGCTCTCCTGATTTTCGTTTTTGACCTTCGTGTGATTTTTGTCCAAAACAATATGCATCATAAACTAAGTCAAATGTTTGTTGATCTAATTCTTGATGTGCTTTTAATGATTCTAATAATTTTAAAAAATCTTTTGGTAGTGAGTTTGAAGAAAAGCCAATGATACTTTTTATGTTTTCAATAACCATATATTAACTCTTCTAAGAAAATGGTACGTCTGAAATCCTATCAGAATATTCATAATTTTCAAAACGAGCATAATCAGCAATGAATGTTACTTTTGCAGTTCCNGTAGGACCATTTCTATGTTTAGCAATAATAATTTCACCAATATTTTTGTCTTCTTCAGCTTCTGTATAAACAAATTGTCTATAAATAAATAATACTATATCAGCATCTTGTTCAATAGCACCACTTTCTCTTAAATCAGACAAAATTGGACGATGATTTGTTCTATTTTCAACAGCTCTGGATAACTGAGATAAGCAAATTATAGGTATATCTAATTCCTTTGCTAATGCTTTCAAAGACCTTGATATATATGACATTTCTTGTTGCCTATTTTCTGATCGAGTTCCTGCATTTAAAAGCTGAATATAGTCAACAATAAGAATATCTATTTTTTTTTCTGCTTTTAACTGCCTTGCCTTTGCTCTTAATTCCATTACATTTAAGCCAGGAGAGTCNTCAATAAATATTTTAGACTTTGACAAAGAATTAGCTGCTGTGGATAATTTTCTCCAATCATCTTTAGGGAGTTGAGAAGTTTTTATTTTATGACTATTAATTCTTGATTCTGATGAAATCAACCTCTCNCCTAATTGTTTTTTGGACATTTCTAGACTGAAAATACCAACTTTTTTATTATGCTCTACAGCTACATTCCTTGCAATTGATAAACATAAGGCNGTTTTACCCATTGAAGGTCTTCCAGCAAGTATTATTAAATCTGATTTTTGAAAGCCTGATAATTTTTCATCTAAATCTATAAAACCAGAAGGAATTCCAAATAACCCTGTGTCAGTTTTTGTTCCCCACTCTTTTAATACTTCTTCTAAAATAGGATTTATAGAAACAAATTCACCTCTTTCTGTCTCCTGTGANAATTCAAATATTTTCTTTTCAGCTTGATCTAATATTTCGATAGGATCATGTTCTTCATTGTAAGCCTCAGTACTCATTTCAATAGCAGTGTTAATAATTGTTCTNAGTGTATATTTTTGCTTAACAATTTCTGAATAATGGTCAACATTCTCAGAAGATGGTGCATCTTCCACAAGCCCTGTTATATAATAAGAATCTCCAACATTTTTTAAAGTTTTATTTTTCTTTAAATAATCTGTAATTGTAACACTATCTACGATTTGTCCACTTTCAAACATATTACAAATTGCTGAATATATAATCTTATGNGCTTCATCATAAAAAGCATTAATACTCAANGAATGAATGGTCCTATGAATTGCTTCTTTATTAATTAATAAACACCCAAGAACTGCTTTTTCTGCAGAGAGCGAATAAGGCGATTGTCTTGTTTTNTTTTTATCAGCCATAACTATAATATTACTTTCAAATCANTCCAAAGATGTCTTTTAAAACTTATATCTTTTTTAACATCTTGAATGCTGTAAGTTGGAATTATAATCATATTATTTATAAAATTTTTCTTATTTCTTAAATTTTCTAAATCTTCTTTTGTATCTAATATAAATTGAGAAATTTCAGTACCTAACGTAATTATTGTTTTTGAATCCAATCGATTTATTAAAGACTTTAACTTTGAATTTTTTAGAATTTTTTCATTTTTACACTTAATTAAAAAAATCTTACTTTTTGAAAGATTTAGAGCAGATAAAATCTTATCAAACATTAGTTCTTCATCTTTGTTTGAAAAAAATGATGTAATAAAAACTATATCAGATTTTTCACTACCAATTTCATGGAAATTTATATCTTTATTATTATTTTTAAAATATAATGTATCGCCAAATAATTCTTTTGTTTGATATAAATATTGTGAAATTAATTGGTTATTCATCTACATCTTCTTTAGTACTAGATTCCCAACTTAATTTTTTATTAATATATTCTTGATATGCTAACATCATTGGCTTTTCTTTATCAAAATCTTCTTTTGAAAAATGAATTAATTCTTCAGAATCTTCGACATCTTCTAAATTAATTTGCTCAAGAAAACGTTTATCAATTATTTGTCTTGCCCTATTTGATATAACCATTATTGAAGTATAAATATCGGCTTTTTCAGATATAATTTCATTTAATTTAATTGCTTCTATATTCATTTTATTTCCTTCTTTATTAATTTTTCTACGTTATCTACAGTTTTCTTTAGATCTTTATTTATAAATGAATGATCAAATTTTTCTTTGTATTGCATTTCTGTTTCAAATCTCTTTAATCTATGCTTAATTGCAAGCTCTTGCTCATTACCCCTTTTTACTAACCTATCATTAAGCGCTTCTTTTTGTTCGTTAATATTGTCTCCGGGTGGTTCAATAAATAATAAAATAGTATTATCAGGATACTCTTCTTTTATTGATAAAGCTCCTTTAACATCAATATCAAAAATCATAATTTTTGAAGATGAAATGCCATCTTCAACAGAAGACCAAGGTGTACCATACTTGTTACCATGTACAATTTCCCATTCTATAAAATCTCCAAATTTTACATTATGTTCAAAATCTGCATTAGAAATAAATGTGTAATCTTTTCCATCAATTTCTCCATCTCTTGGAATACGCGTAGTTACTGATACAGAAAATTCCCAATCTTTATTTTTTTTAATTAACTCTTTACAAATTGTACTTTTTCCAGTTCCTGATGGTGCTGCTAAAATAACTAATAAACTTTTTTTCATAATATATTCTGTATCTGCTCCCTAATTTTCTCTAAATTTGTTTTAAAATCAACTACTAATGAACTAATGATTTCATTATTTGATTTTGATCCAATAGTATTTATTTCTCTAAATAACTCCTGACATAAAAAGTTAATCTTTTTTCCAGGATAGTCCTCTTTTTTAACGTGGTTATTAAATTTTTCTATATGATAATTTATTCTTGATGTTTCTTCAGATATATCATATTTATCTGAAAATACAGCTAACTCTCTATACAGTTTACTATCATCTAAATCATAACCAGACTGGCCTAAGACTATCTTAATTCTTTTTTTATAATTTTCAAAATGTTCTTTTTTATTTTTTCCTTCTAATTTCATTAATTTTGAATTAATCTTAACTAAAATTTTAATATTACTTTTAATTTCTGTTTCTATTTTTTTTCCTTCAATTTTTCTNGATTTTAACAAATCAGAGAAAGCTAATTCGAAAGTAGTTAAAATAAGTTTTTTATTTTTTTCATTTAATTCAAATTCTTGTGATGTCAATTTNTTTAAAATATTATCAAACGATAAGTTTAATCTTAAGCCGCTATTTTTAAATTTTTTTTCTACAGGTAATAACATATTGTAAAAATCATCCAGCTTATTTTTACTAATAGCTGACTTNGTATTTTTAATATCATTCATTTTAATTCTGCAATACAATTGTATTGTACCTCTTTTGAAATGAGATTTACAAGATTGATATATAGTTTTTTCTAATGATGAAATTGAACTTGGAATCTTAATATTTGANTCAAAAAATCTATTATTGGTAGACCGTATATTAATTTCTATAGAAAAAAGCTTATTTTTTCTTTCAGCTAAACCAAAACCTGTCATACTTGTAATCATTTTATTGCCTTCTATTATAGTGCCTTATGTAAAGGCATTAATATTACATACTAATTAATAAATGTGCAATATCTATAATTTTAAATTAAAAGAGNTGGTATTAATTCCAATTAATATTCTCTGCGAAGTACCNAATTCGCTGTATTTNGGTAGTATAAATGAATANCCAATATTAAATTTTNGAAANTTAACTAAAAAGCCTAAATATAATTTTTCTAATGTCGAATGATTTANTTGAAAATCTAAAGAAGAATTATAATTAAAATTTGTNCCTATTAAATATTCATTTTTATTAAAATTATAATCAAAACTTATATTTATTTTTTTATAATTATAATTAGAGCCTAAAATAATTTGGTTTTCTAGACTATTTACTTNNCCTTCAGACCAGTATGAACGATATAAAATATCTTTAATNACNATTCCAAGCTTTAAATGATTAATCTTTTTATATAATCCTAAATCAAATGAATGAGTATATGAGTGTTGATCAAGTAAATTTGAAATTGAAAATTTAGAATTAATACCAAATCTGAATTNATTAAAAGATATTGGTTTTGATAAAATAAGTCCAAGNGTATTNTGNGAAAATTTANCTATGTCATTNTAATTAATTTCATCTATATCAACAATACCATTTTGATTAAGATCATTCCACGCNGTTGANGTATCATATATATCATCAATTGATGANCTNAAAAAGGCAATATTTATATTATTAAANATTTCAGAATTAATTGAAAAANAAAGNTGCTGGTTTTCTAAAATTCCATCAAAATTTTGTCCTAAAACTGAGTACATAAATTTATTACTATCACTGTTACATGCTGGATTTAAAAAATTATAAAGGGAATTTTCTGTATTATATGATGCTNAATAAGATGAAGATGCTATTTTATAATCNTGAGTATGATTGAAAATATTATAACAAAAAATAAAATTAATTAAACAGAATATTATAAATAATTTATTTNCCATATTTTTTAATCATTTCATTTAAAATATTTAATCCTTCAAGAGGTGATATNTCGTTAATTTTTATTTGTTTTAACTCATTGACTAAATCTTTAGATATATTTATTTTATCACTNTCATTATTTTTAATAATAGATTTAATCTNTTNATNTAAAATTAATGATTTTCTCTTTTGNTTTGAAGTAAGTAACTCAAGATATATTTTAGATTTTGATATAATCTTNTTAGGTAAGCCTGCCATTTTAGCAACATATATACCATAACTTTTATCTGTTCCACCNTTTACTATTTTTCTTAAAAANACAATATCAGATTTTCCTTCAGACTCCTCAACNAATACATTTAAATTNTTTGCATTTTNTAAATTNTTTGCAAGCTCAACTAATTCATGGTAATGAGTTGCAAATAGTGTTTTAGCTTTAATGGAATCATGAATATATTCAGTTACAGCCCATGCAATTGATAGGCCATCNTATGTAGATGTTCCTCTACCAATTTCATCTAATATGATAAGGCTATTTTTAGTTGCATTNTTGATTATATTTGCCGTTTCTTGCATTTCTACTAAAAATGTTGATTCACCTTCAGCAAGATTATCGCTAGCACCTACTCTAGTAAATAATTTATCTATAATTCCTACTGTGGCTGAATCTGCAGGTACAAANGAACCAATCTGTGCCATAATCATAATTATACCNATTTGNCTTAAATATGTACTTTTACCAGCCATGTTAGGTCCAGTAATAATAGATAAAAATTCTTTTGAATTTAATTNAGTATCATTTGATATAAATTGATTATCATTAGAAATTAATTCTTCAACAACTGGNTGNCGACCATTTTTAATTTTTAATGTAAAATCATCATTAATTATTGGACGNANATATCGATTATTAATAGATATATACGCTAATGTAGAAAAGATATCAATTTTTGATATTAAATCTGAGTTTTTTTGAATAGAATCAACATGATTTAAAATTTTATCACACAAATCATTAAANAATGTATTTTCTATGCTTGAAATTTTATGTTCAGCATTTAAAATTTTATGTTCAAANTCTTTTAATTCTTCTGTNAAATATCTTTCATTATTAACTAANGTTTGTTTTTTGATAAANTNATCTGGCACTTTATCTGAATGAACCCTTGTTATATCAATATAATAACCAAAAATTTTATTAAAACTAATTTTTAAACTATTTATGCTTGTCTTTTTCCTTAACAGCTGCTGATAATTAACCATCCAATCATTTGCATCATTTGAAATTATACGTAATTCGTCTAATTCTTTTGAAAACCCTTTTCTTATAAAATTTCCTTTTTTCATATTTATTGATGGTTCATCTTTTAAGGTTTTAGTAATTAAATTAATTACGTTTCTAGTATTAGTTATATTTTTTAAAAGTTGATTTATATTTTTATTTTTAGTTGATATATTTTTTTTAAATATATCTATGAAATCTAAAGATTCAGATAAGTTAATAAGGTCTAATGGATTTACCTTTTTAAGTGAAATTCTTGAAATTATTCTTTTTATATCATAAGTGTTTCGTAAATCATTTCTAGTTTCGTTAATCAAATTAGTATCATTAACAAATTCTTCAACTATATTTAACCTTTTATTTATATTTTTTTTATGAATAAGTGGTGAAATTAACCAGCTCTTTAAAAGTCGGGAACCGGAAGAAGTTATTGTTTTATCAATTGTTGATATTAAAGTTCCTTTTTTCTTATTACTATTTAATAATGATTCAAATATCTCAAGATTTCTAATAGTGTAATAGTCTAATTGCATGTTATCATTATATGCTAAAGATTTCAAATTATTTATATGCAAAGATTTATTATTAAAATTTTCTTTTAGATAATGTAAAATAATACCGGATGAAATTATACATGAACGTTTGTTTTTTAATCCAAACCCTTTCATAGATTTAACTTTAAATTGATCACAAAGTATTTCATTATTATAATTAAATTCATTTAACCAATTTGGAATTGAATTAGTAAGTATTCCCTTAGTTGATTTAAATTTTTCGAAAAATTCTTTTTGAGTATTAAGGACCAATAATTCTGATATATTATATTGAGAAATAATATTGTCAAAATTGTCAAAATTTATTTGATTTGCATAAAACTCGCCAGTAGAATAATCTAATAAAGAAATACCAATATTTATTCGATCATAAATTGCACAACATATGTAATTGTTGCTATTATTATCTAAAAATTTTTCAGATGTTGTAGTTCCTGGAGAAACAACTTCTACAACCTCTCTCTTAACAATACCTTTAGATTCTGATGCATCCTCAACCTGTTCACAAATAGCTACTTTATGACCTTCTTTTAATAGTTTATGTAAATACTGATCCAATGAATGGTATGGAAACCCTGCTAAAGCTACAGATGATGCTGCTCCATTAGATCGCTTCGTTAAAGCAATACCTAAAATCTTAGAAGTAATTTTAGCATCATTTTCAAAAGTTTCATAAAAATCTCCCATTCTAAATAAAATAATACAATCTTTATTTTTCTCCTTAATATTCCAAAACTGTTTCATTACAGGGGTAGACTTATTTTTATCAATTTTGTTCATTTAATTAATTCTCTAATATTACCATTTCTTTGAGTAAATTTTATTTTATCTAAATACTCAAGTATTGGAATAGCATATTTTCTTGAAATTTTTAATAATTCTTTAAATTGGGGCACTGATATAGAATTATTTTTTTTAAAAAAATCTACTAGTTGTTCTTTTATAAATACCATATTTGTATTTAATAATAGAATTGATTGATCTAATCGAATAATTAAATTATCATCTTCACATATTTTAATAATCTTCATTAATGTTTTTTCATCTTTTATATTACATTTAGTNATTAATTCGTTTATTGAGGATGTATTTATGCCTTCATCTTTTAAAATATTTAAAAGTCTTTTTTTATTATCCATATCATCATCACTTAATTTTACTTTATATTTAAAAAGTGACCAACCATCATGTTTTTTTTCTATAACATTATCATTTTGCAATAGTNTTAATAAATAATCAATAAANTTTCCATTAATATTAGTATCATTTATTATNATCTCTTTATTTATACTACTTGAATATACATTTTGTTTAAAAAAAGTTTTAATGCAATCATTTACCTTGCCTTTTAAAAAACTAATTTGTTTTTTTGTTGTTAACCAATATTTATTTAAATATTTAATTTGAAGAATATTATCATTTATTTTTAAAATATTATTAAGTTGTAATTTTGAATAACCTAATTGTGNACATAAATTGTTAAATGATNTTGGATTTAATTCAAATTTACTAATAATATATTCAATAANTTTTTTATTGTTTAAATCATTAATTTCATCGANAATATTTGANATCTTTGATAATTTCATTTCTTGGTTAAAAAAATGATTTTTAATTTTAGAATGCAATATAATGGTACCAGCTCCTAATGTGAAAACAGGTGAATAATGTCTTATAATAAATCTATCATTAAATGTTCCTACAATAGGNTNTTCAAAGTTTATTAATACATGTGCTTTTTCATTACNCTTCAAATTTTTACGATCAAATAAAAAAATCTGACCAATTACTTCTGCAGTCCCTAAATGAATTCTAATTCTCTGATTTCTTTTTATTGGTCTATCTATTTCATTAAGAATTTCTATTTCGGCTATTATTGATTTTATACCTTCATATAGCATCTTATCAACAATTTGGTAACCTCTTTTCAAATCACTTTTATCAATATTTTGTAAATTAATTGCAGCTCTTTGACCTTTTGAAATAGATTTTGATGAATTGTTATGAGAATTAATACCTCNAATTTTTGCAGCTTTTGAAATAGGTTCAATNTTTATTTCATCACCNATATTTATACTTCCTGAAATTACCGTNCCTGTTACGACNGTACCAAAACCCTTNATAGAAAAAATTCTATCAATAGGCATTCTAAATGCTCCATCAGATTTTTTATCAATTTTTGAAATATTTTCTAATGTTTTTTTTAACTCTGATATACCTAAATTTTTGAGAGTAGAAATATTTAAAATTTTTGCATTTTCAAAAATACTACCATTTATTAAATCAATTATTTCTGACTTAACTAATTCAATCATTTCTTCGTCAACTAAATCAACTTTATTTATCAAAATAATTAATTCTGAAATATTTAATAATTTCAGAATATTAAAATGATCAATTGTTTGGGGCATTATACCATCATCTGCAGCTATAACTAATAATCCTACATCAATCGACTGAACTCCAGATAACATATTTTTCAAATAATCTTTATGACCAGGAACATCTATTAGAGTTATTTTTTCATTTAAGAAAGCAATCCCTAAATCTACGGTCATACCTCTATTTAAATCTTCTTTTAAAGTTCCTGAAAATTGATCCGTTAAAGATTTAATTATTGAAGTTTTTCCNTGATCTATATGACCTGATAATCCTACAATTATTTCGCTCATTATAGTATTGAACTGATAGATTTAATTAATGATGATAATTGATCATTTGGAATTGCTTTTAAATCAATATAAAAAATATCATTTTTTATATAACCAATTACAGGTAAGTCTTGTTTCAAAAAATAATTATATATCTTATCACTTGATTTATGTTTTGATTTTAGTGATATTGCTATACTTTCCATTTTTTCAGTAGGTAGTGAACCACTTCCGGCTTCAACATATGATTTTTTATAACTAATATTAAAATCTGTTATAACTTTTTTAGATAAACTACTTAAAATTAATTTTGCATTACTAATCAAATCATTNTTCGATCTTAAAAATAATTGAACAGCTAAATTTTTATCCGATACTTTTTTTGAAGAATAATAAGTTCTCAAAATATTCTCTAAAATTGATATTCTTATTTTGTCACATCGTACAGCCCTATAAATTGTATTCTGTTTAATAACCTTAATTAAATCTTTATTACCAGAAATAATACCTGATTGAGGCCCTCCAAGCAACTTGTCTCCACTAAATGTTATAATATCNGCTCCTAATTCAATATATTTTTTTATCATTTTTTCCATTGGTAAACCGAATGATTTAAAATCTACAATTGATCCACTTCCTAAATCTATAATTAATGGAACATTATATTTTTTAGCTAATTCAGATAATTTTTTAATATCAATTTCATTAGTAAATCCAACCACTTTATAATTACTTGTATGAACGTATAAAATAGCACCCGTATTNTTACTAATAACATTCTCATAATCTTTAATNTGTGTTTTGTTTGTAGTTCCTACTTCAACCATGATGCAATTAGATTTATTTATTACATCTGGTATTCTAAAAGATCCCCCAATTTCAACTTGNTGACCACGACTTATAATAACTTCCTTNTCATTACAAATACCATTTAAAGTAAGCATTACCGCGGCAGCATTATTATTNACAACAATTGATTCTTCAGCATGGCATATACTGTTTATAAGATTTGATATATGAATATTTCTATCACCTCTTTTACCATTATTAATATTAATTTCAAGATTTGAATAGGGATAGTTTTGAGTAATTCCTTCAATTAAAATTTCTTTTGATATTGGTGCNCGACCTAATCCAGTATGTAAAATTATACCTGTTCCATTAATTACTGGTTTTAAACTTTTTTGAAAAGTTTTATTACAAACCTTTTGTATTTGATCNCTGATGTATTTTTTTGGATTATCAATTATTTCACCTTTTAACAAGGTTTCTCTGATTTCATTTAATTTTAAATTAAGATTATATTTAATGAAATCTATNGGAGTATTTTTATCAAAAATTTTATTTTTCTTTAATATCTCATCAATTGAAGGTATAAGCTTAAGAGTCTCACGGACTTTATTATGTTTATCATTCATAGTGTNTAACTCATTTTATTTAACTTAATAATTTCTGTTCATCAATTGAATCAATTTGGTTAGCATTAAGATGCTCATTTGCATATTTTAAATATAATTTATTTTTAATCATAAGTTTAAATAAGTCTGGATCTATCTCATTATCATNAACCATAAATTTTAAAATATTTAATGCTTTTGAAAGTTTATATGGTTCCTTATATGGGCGATCAGGCGCTGTTAAGCCTTCAAATACGTCAGCTATAGCTATAATACGTGCTTGNANTGGTAACTGGTCTNCNGNGTATCCATTTGGATAACCTTCACCATTCAGTTTTTCATGATGACAGCCAGCAATATAAGGTACTTCTTTTAAATGTTCAGGATAAGGAAGTTTATNTAATANCTCATAACTTAATGAAACATGATTTTCCATGATTTGNCTATCCTCTTTTGATAAAGTCCCTNTAGATATTGTTAAAAAATCAANATCTTTATCTGATAAAATTGGTTTTGAATTATCATCAATTGATATTTTATACTTNGCTATTTCTCGTACTTTTTCTTGTAAATCATCNGACATAAACTCTCCACCTANATTAGACTTTTCTAAAAATAAAAAATCATCTTTTATTTTTTGTAATNTAGATTGNAAGGACTNTTGTTNTATATTAGAATCTTCAATTTGTTNTTTATAAAATTCTATTTCAAGATCTCTTTTTANAATTTCAAATCTTAATTTTATTTGATCAATCTTATCATACACTCCTTGAAGTTTTGTAGATTTATTCATAATATGATCTGGAGTAGCAACTTTACCAAAGTCATGTAACCATGCAGCTACAAATAATTCGTCCATTTCATCTTCTGAAAAAGAAATATCTTTGTATTTATCATTTGCATCTGAATTAACATNTTCTGCAATCATCATAGTTATAAGCGGAACTCTATTACAATGTCCACCAGTAACTGGATCTTTTTTATCTAATGCATCAATAACCAATTTAATAAATGCTCTAAATAATGCCTTTTGTTCATCAATTAATAATTGATTTGTTAAAGCAACAGAAGCTTGAGAACTTAACGCTTCAACTAGTTCAACTAATTTATCTGANAATGAAATAATTTCACCATCTTTTTGTGCATTTAATAACTGTAAGACCCCAATAACTTTGTCTTTATGGTCTTTTAATGGGATATTTAAAAATGATTTAGAGAAATAATTATGTTTTTTATCAAAACCTTTAACACCCGAAAAATCATATTCATCATTCTCATATGCATTTTTAATATTAATTGTTTTGCCTTTTAGTGCACATACAGCAGAGACATTATTAAGGTTTTTACTACCATCATCAGTATATAACTTAACTGGATAAATATAATCAGGAACAGGTTCTGCAGAACCTCCAAACTTAATACCTAAGGACTCAGTCTGCATTATTTCAAAATTTAGNTTCTTATTATCATCAGTAATTAAATAAACTGTGCCACCATCAGAATTTGATATTACTCTTGCTTCATTTAATATCTTCTCTAATAAGATATTGATATTTTTTTCTTTAGATAAAGCTATACCAATATCAATTAGTTTACTTAGTTTATTACTATTTGANAAAGTATCCAAAAAATGTTACTCTTTAGTTTTGATTCTTGCAGCTTTTCCTTTTAAGTTTCTCAAATAATAAAGTTTTGCTCTTCTAACTTTACCTTTTTTAAGAACTTTTACGGAATCTATTATTGGTGAGTGGTATGGAAAAATTCTTTCAACACCAACTCCATTTGAAATTTTTCTAACTGTAAAAGTTTTACTAGTTCCAGAACCTGCAGATTCAGCTATAACTACGCCNTCAAACAACTGTACTCTACTTCTGTTACCTTCCGTAACTTTTACTCCAACAGATACTGTNTCTCCTGGTTTAAAATTAATCATATCTGATTTTAAACTATCTTTTGTTGCATTCATTATTTTATTCATTTTTACTCCTACTAACTTTTATTGTATTTANGCCATATNTCCGGCCTATACTTTTTAGTTTTNTCTTGTTTTAATTTTAACTTCCATTCTTCAATTTTTTTATGATGTCCAGACAATAATACTTCTGGAACTTTTAAACCTCTAAAATCTTCTGGTCTAGTATAATATTCACCATCTAATAAATTTGATTCAAAAGAATCAGTTTCNGCNGATACAATATTATTTAGTACTCCTGGTAACAATCTTATGACTGAATCAGCTATTACTAACGAAGATAATTCTCCTCCTGTAATAACATAATCACCAATTGAATATTCATCAGTGACTAATTCATTTCTAACCCTTTGATCAACACCTTTATAGTGTCCACAAATAAATACTAAAGAATCATGGTTTTTTAATTTTTTTGCTTCTCCTTGGTTAAAAACTTTACCNTCTGGAGANGGGTAAATGATTCTTGATTTAAGGTTTTTTAAATTAGTTTTTAAATCATCATATGCATTAAAAATTGGTTCAGGNTTCATAACCATTCCAGTCCCGCCACCAAATGGGTAATCATCTATATTGTGATGGGGCGGCTTTGCATAATCAAATAAATTTAAAATTTTATAATTAACTAAACCTTTGTCTACAGCCTTTTTAATCATACTACTTTCCATAAAACTTTTTACAGTATCAGGAAAAGGTGTAATAAAAAAAATATTCATTTTTAGATAATACCTTTATGTATAGTCATAACTAATTTTTTTTTATCTTTATCAAAAAACATTATTAATTCTTTCGCAAATGGAACATACTTTTCTCCATTTTCAGTATCAATAGCTATTACATCATTTAGATTAATTGGAATCACATCTTTAATCAATCCAATTTCTTTATCATTCTGNTCAAATAACTTGCATCCAATAAAATCAACAAAATAGTTTTGNTCATTTAATAACTCAGGAAAAACATTTTTATCTACATATATTTCCGTATTATTAAATTTTTCAACATCATTTCTGTTCATATATTCAAAAAATCTAATCAAATTATTTTTTGAATTATAATTAATATTTTTAATTGTTAAAAAGTTATTAATATCATTTTCAAAAAATACTCTATCATTTTCATTTAATAATTTAGATTCTTTATTAAAAAACCTGATAGAAATATAGCCTTTTAAACCATGAGGCTTTACTAATAAACCAAANGGAATTAAGGAAATCTTACTCAATCTGATTTACTTTTTGTCCTCTTTTTTATCTTCCTCTGCTGCTGGAGCTTCTTCTNCTNCTGGAGCTTCCTCTGCTGCTGGAGCTTCCTCTGCTGCTGGAGCTTCNNCTGCTGCTGGAGCTTCCTCTGCTGCTGGAGCTTCCTCTGCTGC
>NHBL01000040.1 GCA_002167465.1 bacterium TMED6 | reverse complement strand
TCATTGTCGGTCGCTTGATCATTGTAGTTACATGCTGTATTATCTGTGCATCCAGCTATTTCATCATCATTACATACACCATCATTATCATCATCTGCGCAAGCATAGCCTGGAAGATCAACGCATGACCCTATTTCAAAATCTAATTGTTGTGAGTTTATATCAGAAACAACAACACCAATTAAGCATGCCTCAGCTGCTAAAGAATTAATTCCTAAATTAACTAATATTCCGTCACCCGCCGGAATTGTATCGCCAGTTAATGAGAAAGCTAGCAATAGATCGTTATTAGTAGAAAAAGTAAACCCTGCATTATCTGCAGCACCACCTGAAACAGATGTAATCTCTGTTCCGCCTAAATTAAATTGAAAACCAGCTATTGGTGTATCACTTGAAAATAAAACTTCAATAGATGTGTCAGTTGCTTGGCCTAAACTAATCATGTTTTGTTGAGGAGTATCTATTGTATGAGAACCTAAATTTGTCCAATTATTTTGATCTAAAACAATCCATTCGCAATCATCAGTATTTGAACCTGCAGAAGCATTCCAATCACCTGCATTTCCAGTTAAAACTGAAGATTTTCTAACAATTGTGTGATCCTTTGTTGCAGATGAAACACCGCAAACATCCCAACCTGAACCTGGATCACCATAAAAATCACCTACACAGTCTAAGATANTGTAATCTGATTCTGAACCAGAAACTAAGCAATATCCATCATCTCCATTACTTAGATAAGTATGAAATTCATCGCANTCAGCTAANATGAAGTCATCTGACGACCCGTGACATACAACGTATACATCNCCTGGTGCAACNGTTGCACCGTCATCAAATGATTGCCAATATTCATACTCACCATCAACAGATGGTGCGTTTGAAACACTTGGATATCCATATCCTGATAAATCAATGGTTTCACTGCTAGNATTATAAAACTCAAGATATTTATTATTGCTTGAGCCTTCTGCAGCTTCTGAAATGAAAAGTTGAGCGCTGATAAAGCTAGATGCTAATATCATCACTCCTATAAAGTTAAAGAATCGGGTTCTCATTATGATTCTCCTCCATAATTGTATTAGTTAATTGTTTTATAGACTAGAAATCACCTCTTTTTNACCTCCTCAAGCAAAAAAAGTTCTAATCTTTCCTCCAAAATTTGTTTCTCCCAACGGGAGTTGCACACTTATTCTAAGGCTAAAAAGTAACGATTCTNAGCAAAAAAAACAAAGCATTTAATTTATTTTGNTAATCACTTTANTAATATCGCTAAGAAAATATAAAATAAAGTAACATTTTTGTGTGATTTGAAACACATTAGAGCAGAAATGTTTATTTAGCTTCCATTAATTTTAACATAATTGCATTTTGAGCATGCATTCTATTTTCTGCTTGATCAAAAATAATTGAATAATCTGCATCACAAACCGAATCAGTAACTTCAACNCCTCTTTCAGCAGGAAGGCAGTGCATAAAAAAAGTATGCTTATTGGTAGCATCCATTAATTGATCATTTATTTGAAATTTAGAAAATAACTGCCTTCTTTCATCCGNCTCTTGTTTTTGTCCCATTGAAGCCCATACATCTGTATATACAACATCCGCATCTTTAACTGANGCATAAGCATCATGAACTACTTCTACAGAAGAGATGCCAATATCTTGAACTTTTTTCAATAAATCAGCATCAGGTTCAAAACCTTCTGGNCAAGCAATAGAAAAATGAAATGGAATTTTTTGCGCTAGCATTAACCATGAATGAACGATATTGTTTCCATCNCCAACATAACTAATTTTAAGATTATCTAAATTTCCTTTATGTTCTAAAACCGTAAAAATATCAGCCATAATTTGACANGGATGATTATAATCTGTCAAACCATTAATAACAGGTACACTAGAATGNGCCGCCATATCTATAATATCTTGATGATCAAATAATCTTGCCATGATCATATCATTAAATCTACTTAATACCCTAGCAATATCAGCTGTTGATTCTCTTTTTCCAATCCCAATATCGTTTGGACCCAAATATAATGCATGACCTCCCATTCTAAAAAACCCCGTTTCAAATGATACCCGAGTTCTTGCTGAAGGCTTAGCAAAAATCATAGCTAGCGTTTTACCTTGAAATGGTCTGTAATTTGCATTTTGTTTAAATTGGTTTTTAATCCATTTAGCCTGATCTAAAATTTCAAATATTTCATCTGAAGTTAAATCTGAAATGTGTATAAAATCTTTGTTCATTTTAATTCCTTTCTTAGTCTTGCTACTGAATAATTTAATTTTTCTCTATATTTTGCTACAGTTCTTCTAGCAATATTAATACCTTCTTTATTTAAAATTTCTGCTAGCTCACCATCGCCATAAGGTTTAAGCTTATCTTCNTTATTTATAAGATTTTTNATTTTTTCTTTTACGTTTTTTGATGAAATATCACCCTTGGTTGAAGATATACCTTTTGAAAAGAAAAACTTAAGCTCTTTAATGCCCCATGGCATTTGAATATACTTTTCTTTTGTAGCTCTACTTATAGTNGATATATCCATATTTAACTTAGTTGCTATATCTTTTAAAATCATTGGCTTTAATTCTTTTTGATTAGAATTAAAATATTGGTCCTGATTATTTATAATACAGGCCACTATATTTTGCATTGTATTGTTTCTTGATTCGATTGCTTCAATAAACCATTGTGCAGACTCAATTTTTGATTTTAAAAAAATCTTAACATCTTTTGTTTGTTTTTTATCATTGTACATATTTAAATAATTCTCACTGACTAATAAATTGGGACAATTTCCATCATTAATAATAATATTCCATTTATCATTTATTTTTTCAATTATAACATCAGGAATAATTGTATTAATTTTATAGTCTGTCTCATCAATCATTGACCTTGGGTTTGGATTTAATTGAGATATAATAGTAGAAGCTTCCTGCAGCTCATCATGACTACAACCTACTTTACTCATTATTTTTTCATATCTTCTATTCATAAAATCGTCAAAATATTGTTCAATTACTTTACTAGCTAAAGCAGATATATTATAAATTGACAATTGTGCAATTAAACACTCTCTAATATTAGATGATGCTAAGCCTGGAAATTCAGAATGTTTAATTTTTTCTATAATTTCTGTAACTGATTCATTTGAAATATTCAATCTGTCAGCAATAAGTTCAGAATCAATCTCTAAATATCCTTGACCATCTAAGTTGCCAACTATTTGTTCTGCAATTTTAATTTCTTTATCAGACAGGTTGTCATCTCTTAGGGAGGTNATAACTTGATCTGTTATTGTTGATTGATTTTTTAAATTTAATGTAGCATCTATATTTGTATCTGTTTGTGGAGACATAGCACTCCAATTATCTTGATCTTCATCGTTAAAATCAATAGACTCATTTTCTTCAGTTTCATCAATATAATCAGATTCATTTTCAGAATCATTTTCAAGAATTTCTAAAGCTGGATTTGTCTCTAGCTCTTGATATAGACGATTTTCTAACATTATAGAATTAAGCTGCAATATATTTGCCTTAATAAGCTGTTGGGGGGATAGTGTAAACCCCTGTTCAATTCTTTGACTTATTTTTGATTTAGTCATGTTTTTCTAATTTAAAGTTTTTACCTAAATATTTATCTCTAACAACGGAATCTTCTGCTAATTCTTTTGATGAACCTGATTTTAAAATAGCTCCATCAAAAATTAAATACGATCTATCTGTTATAGATAACGTTTCTCTAACATTATGATCTGTAATAAGTATTCCAATATTATTATTTTTTAACTTCATAATAATTTGTTGAATGTCTTCAACTGCAATTGGGTCAATACCTGCAAATGGTTCGTCAAGTAATATGAAATCTGGATTTAAAATTAGTGCTCGCGCAATTTCTGTTCTTCTTCTTTCTCCACCTGAAAGATGCTTTGCTATACTTTTTCTAATATGTCCGATAGAAAAATCTTCTAAAAGTTCNTCTAATTTATATTTTTGCTCAGTCTTATCTAAATCTGAAAATTCTAATACTAATTTCAAATTATCTTCTACACTCAAATCTGTAAAGATTGATGGTTCTTGCGCTAAATACCCTAATCCTAATCTAGCTCTTTTATCCATCGACATATTAGTTATGTTTAAATCATTTAATTTAATATTTCCTGCGCTTACTTTTACCATCCCTGTAATCATATAAAAAGTTGTTGTTTTTCCTGCTCCATTAGGGCCAAGCAAACCTATTATTTCGCCTTTATTTAAAACCATAGACACGTCTGAAACAACTTCTCTTTGACCATATTTTTTTTTCAAATTATTTATATGTACAACTTTTTGACTCATTTAAAAACAATCCTCACCAATTTGACCTTTTATATTATAAAAAATATAATTTGATAAATCCATATCTGATTCAAAACCAATAGATTTTTGAATGCATGGACTTTTATCACCCTCCGTAATTTTGACAATCGTAACATTATCATCTGACAATATACGCTTCGCTCTATTGTCCCATAAAACTTTATTGCCTAGCAACATTAAATTAGTAGTTGGCGAATAAATTATAACATTACCTTCTGCAACCATATTATTATGACGATTATTGATTTGTGCAGAATCTGAATATAATATAGAAGAAACCACCTCTTGATCTTTACCATAAAATTCTGCTCTAACATTACCATCATTATTATGTAAATCTAATGCTAAATTTCTAATTAAACTGGAATATGAAGGGCTTTCAATCATTATTTGAGATAATTTAGAACGAATTTCTGATGACTTTATTTCATTATAATTTGCTTTTAAAAAAATATAAGTTTCATCTTTTAATAACTTTGAAGCAACAGCGTTAACAATTTTTTGATCACCTTTACTGATTGATATATCAGCATGTTTTAAAATATCAATATCTTCAAAAGAATCAACAACACTTTCAGATTTATTGTTACAAGAAACAAAGATTAATAAACAAACAATTCCAAAAAATAAACTAGGCCTCATAGATATGTTTTTTCATTTTTTTAAATATATCATTATATATACCCTTAGCTTTTAATAATTTTTGGACTACTTCAACCAACACACCTTGTCCACCTAATTTTTCTGTAACATAGTCAGCCAATTCTTTTACTTCAGTATGACCATTTGGAACAGAAACTGAAAAACCTACCTTTTCCATAACAGGCATATCTACATACCCATCACCAATATATAGTATATCTTTATATTCTATATTGTAGAGTTTGATAATTTTATCTAGAGCTGAAACTTTATTTATATAACCTTGAAAAATATGTTCTATTTTTAGCTCATTTAATCTAGCTGTTGTTGCCTCTGAATGTCTTGCAGAAATAAATGATATTGGAATATCCGCTAGCCTTAATAAGCTAGTTGCAAGTGCATCTTCTACATGAAAAGTTTTAAATTCAGTATTTTTAGATACCATGATAGTTCCATCAGTCAATATACCATCAACATCAGAAACTATCATTTTAATTTTTGATATTTTTTTTAGAAGAACCTTATTCATGATTTAAATTTTATTGCAGCTGAAATAAAATCTTTAAATAATGGATGGACATTAACAATTCTACTTTTTAATTCAGGGTGAAATTGAACCCCGACAAACCAATTATGATCTTTAATTTCTACGATCTCCACTAAATCTAATTTTTTATTAACACCTGTAATTGAAAGGCCTTTCTTAACAAGTTGTTTTTTATATCTATTATTTACCTCATAGCGATGCCTATGCCGTTCATTAACATTAATTTTACCATAAGCTTCAAATGCATTACTTTTTTTAGATAAAGTACAAGAGTATTTACCTAGTCTCATTGTCGCACCTTTATCAATGACTTTTTTTTGTGATGGCATTAAATCAATTACTGGAGAACTAGTGTTTTTATCAAACTCGGTACTATTTGACTCACTAAGATTACATACATTTCTTGCAAATTCAATAACTGCACATTGCATTCCAAGACATATGCCTAGAAAAGGTATATTATTTTCTCTGGCATATTGTGTGGCTTTTATTTTACCTTCTATTCCTCTATAACCAAAACCACCTGGTATCAAAATACCATCAATATTTTCAAATACCTTAAAATCCATATCTTTTTCTAATTTTTCTGTATCCACCCATTTAACTTCAACTTTTGCATCGTTTTTGATTCCTGAATGAATAAAAGCTTCAAGAATACTCTTATAAGCATCATGCAAGCTATTATATTTACCACACATAGCTATCGTCACTTTATTTTTTGGAGACTTATAAGTTTTTATTGCCTTATCCAAATAATTAATCTGACTATGTTGTTTTAGATTTTTTATTCCCAATTTATCAACAATTTTTTTATCAAACCCTTGATTGAATAACATTAATGGAATTT
Organism: bacterium TMED6; assembly: GCA_002167465.1. GTDB lineage: Bacteria > Fidelibacterota > Marinisomatia > SCGC-AAA003-L08 > D37C17 > TMED6. The sequence goes on along the minus strand of NHBL01000040.1, from coordinate 5,461 downwards.
CATATATTGTATCTACATCTGGAGATTCAAAAACATTATCATTTTCAACATTACAAAAAAGAGCTAATTTTTTCTTTAACTTGTTTGTTAAATGATGGTTTTGTTGTGTGCGGCAAACTAAAATATCTGGTGCTAAACCTATTGCACGAAGTGTCATAACACTATGTTGCGTAGGTTTGGTTTTCATTTCTCCAGCTGCACTAATAAATGGTAACAAAGTGGTATGAATAACAATTGAATTACTTCTACCTTCTTCAAGAACCATTTGTCTGATAGCTTCATAGAATGGCTGACCTTCAATATCACCAACTGTTCCACCAACTTCAGTGATAACAACATCAAATTTATTAGATTTGTTTACACTTTTTATTCTTCTTTTGATTTCATTTGTAATGTGTGGAATAACTTGAATCGTATCACCTAAATAATCACCTCTTCGCTCCCTTTCAAGCACATCCCAATAAACTCTACCTGATGAAGTAGTGTTATTATGAGTTAATGACTCATCAATAAAACGCTCATAGTGTCCTAAATCAAGATCTGTTTCAGACCCATCATCTAAAACAAATACCTCTCCATGTTGATATGGATTCATCGTTCCAGGATCAATATTTAAATAAGGATCTAGTTTTTGAATTGTAACTTTCATACCCATTGATTTTAAAAGATAACCTAAAGAAGCGGCAACTATTCCTTTTCCAAGGCCGGAAATCACTCCTCCTAAAACAAATATATTTTTCTTATTATTCTTTTTGGGCATAATATTTTTAATCTAAAATTTTTGGAATTTTAATAAATCTTCCAAAAGTATCTGGTGATTTTTTGATAACATCTAAGCCATTTAGAGATTCTTTCTCTTTATCTTGGCCTGTAACATTTTTAATGTTACTTACATGCGTCATCGGCTCTACTTCAGAAGTATCAACTTTAGAAATAATATTAAAATGATTAATCATTTTATTCATTTCAGAAACATAAAAATCAACCTCATCATCAGATATGTTAAGTTTTGATAATTTAGCGATATGTTTTACTTCTTCAGTTGTAATTTTCTTTTTAGACATGTTATTTAGTTTCCTTAAATGATGTTAGAATTTAGTCAATTATTATATATTTTATAAATTATTATATAGTTTTCAATATTTTTTTCTTAAAATTCAACAATGAGTAATATAATAAATTTATTAAATAGAGAAAAAGTCGAGTTTAAAGTTTTTGAAGCCTCAAGTAAAATTGCTTCTAACCTAAATTGTGAAGCTTATGCTATTGGCGGATATGTTAGAGACGCAATCCTTGGGCAAGTCACTCCAGATAATGAGAAATATCCTGATATTGATATCACTGTAAGGGGTGATTTTATGAATTTTGCCCAACACCTTGCTAAAGAATTAAATATTAAAACTATTGTTCCATTTGAAAATTTTAAAACAGCTAGGCTGGTTGATGAAAACTTTCAAATTGAAATTGCTGAAACTCGTAAAGAATCTTATTCTATAGATTCAAGAAAGCCTGTTGTTGAAAGCACAACTTTAGAAGAAGATTTGTTAAGAAGAGATTTTACGATCAATGCTATTGCAATGTCGCTAAATAAAAATAATTTTGGTGAAATTATTGATCCTCTTGGTGGAATTAAAGATTTAAATAAAGGAATAATTATTACTCCTCTTGATCCTGATGAAACATTTAGTGATGACCCCCTAAGAATGTTAAGAGCGGTAAGATTTGCAGCTAGATTAGATTTTCAGGTAGCAAGTAATATTTTAGATAGTATCACCAGAATGTCAAAACGTCTTGAAATTATATCATGGGAAAGAATTACTGAAGAAATAGTTAAATGCTTAAAGACAGATAAGCCAAGTATTGCATTTTATTTAATGAAAGATACAGGCTTACTAAATTTTGTATTTCCTGAAATGGATGTAATGTCTGGAATAGAAGTCATTGATGGAAAATCTCATAAGGATGTTTTCATTCATACTTTACAAGTTGTTGATAATGCTGCGCAGCTAACAAATAAAATGGAAATTAGGTTTGCAGCCCTGGTTCATGACATTGCTAAACCTCCTACTAAAAGATTTGATCCTGTAAAAGGTTGGACTTATCATGGACATGAAGAAATTGGAAGAAGAATGATTAGGGGTGTAGCTGAAAGAATGAAACTTTCAAAAGATCTTAGAAATTATTTGATGAATATGACAAAACTTCATCTTAGACCTATTGCCCTAGCTAAAAAAAATATTACAGATAGCGCAATAAGAAGGNTAATGGTTGAATCAGGTGAAAATATTGATGATTTAATGATTTTATGTAGAGCAGATATTACAACAAAAAATAAAAAGAAAGTTGATAAGTATATNGATAATTTTAATCGTGTTGAAGAATCTATGCAAGATGTGAAACTAAGAGATGAGCTTCGAAANTTTCAATCTCCGGTTAACGGTTTAGAAATTATGAAACTTTTAAATCTAGATGCTGGACAAAAAATTGGGCATGCTAAAAAGTTTATTGAAGAAGCAATTTTAAATGGTCAAATTGATAATACTTATGATGCAGCATTAGATTATTTATTAAAAAATAAAGATAAGTTAATTTAAAAAAATATTACTAAATAAAAAGCCCCGCAAAAAATTGCGGGGCTTTTTTTATATCTAGAAAATAATTGCTAATTACTTAACAAGTAATACTTTCTGAATATCTACTTTAGAACCAGACTCAGCTCTAATCATATAAACACCACTTGACATGTCAGTTGCATTCCAAGTAAATGTATATGTGTTAGCATCCATCATCCCTTCAGCAAGTACACCTACAACCTGACCAACCAGATTGTAAACTTTCACTGAAACAAAGTCTGCACTAGGTACATTCAATGAAACAGTTGTACTTGGATTAAATGGATTTGGATACGCTGCTGTTATTCCAAATTCAGAAACTGTGTTTACATCAATCTCAACTTCTGAGTTAGCAACAATCATGTCCACTACTTCAAAAGATTGATTTGCTGTAAAAATCAGCTCCTCTTCAGGTACAACCACAACTAATGTTGTGCTTGTTCCTGTTGTTTTGTATTCAGAAACCATAGCATTATCTGTAAGGTTTAATTCAAAACCGTTCGCATGTGTTAGCGTCATTTGAATACCACCAATGTAACCGTCAGCTGATAGTCTAAGACTATTATCAGCTATCGTCATCGTTGCACTGTCAGCATCCATTGCTCTAGGAGTTCCATCAAGAATAATTATAACAAGAGCAACAATATCAATAATATCTGTACGGCCATCTTCATTTAAATCACCGTTTTCAATATCAATTCCTTCTGTTATAGCATATACAATAGCTGTTACATCTAAAACATCAAGTGCCGTATCAAAGTTAACGTCCCCTAAAAGAATACAATCTTCTTCTAAGTCAACACATTCACCTAATGCATCACAAATGTAAGCATCACCTTCACATTCACCAGCACAGTCTTCAACTGCATCACCAAAACACTCACCAGCACAGTCAGCATCTGGACCTACCACAAACTCACATCTTGTTCTTGTGTTGTTCTCAGATGGAACCATTGTAATTGTTTTTGCTTCGATATTTTTAGGCATCTCAAACTTTTTATCGTTTGGCATATTAGCAGCTAGTGTTTCAAATAACTTGCTTGGATCAGAAGTAAATGAAACATCGTTCATTATTTTTTCACCTGTCATACAACCAATTTCATTACTATAATTGTAGTAACCATAAGAGTAATTTTGACCCCATATACCATCAGTAATTGTACCCTCATCTGTCATAGTACCTGAAAAATAAATACTACCACCATAATAACTATCTACGTTTAGAGTTAAATCATTACCATCCGTATTCCATGTAAAATTAGAATAACCATAAAAATAACCTATTGCTTCAGAAAACCAAGTACCATCTTCATAAAGCTCAGCATCNATTAAGAAAATCTGATCGTAATAGTCGTAATAGTCATCAGATGTACAATCAAAATCATAATGTAATTCAAACATCCAATTACCCACTGCTGAATTTACATCACCATCTTCACAGTAGTTACCACCTTCACAAACACCACACTCATCTAGCATAGCATCACCATCACATACACCAGCACAGTCTAAAACAGCGTCACCATTACATTCACCAGCACAGTCATAGATACCTACACATGGATCTGAGTGGTCACACACATTGTCACCATCAACATCTGCAGGACATGGTAGATCTACACAGTTTTCATTTTCTGTACCAAACTGATCACCATCATCATCTGATAATACGATATCTGTTATGCAACCACTAAAGTCTGTTGCTGTAATGGCTAAATTAGTTAACACACCAGAACCTGCAGGTATAACACTACCATCAAATGCAAATCCTAGTACGGTAATACCACCTGAAGATACTTCAAAACCATTTGCTTCAGCAGCACCACCAGAACCACCAGTTATATTAACACCTGAAACGTCAAATTGGAATCCACCCATATCAAGTGGACTATCATATAAAACTTCTAAACTTGTTGTAGTTGCAGCACCCAGTGAAATAGACGCTGATAAACACCATGTTCCATCACCACCACATATACCACACTGATCTACTACATCACCACCACCACAAACATCATTACAATCTAATGTGTTTCCAGAACAATCACATGCACCGTCAGCAATACCATCACCATTACAAACACCACATTCATCTAGCACATTGCCTGCACAATCACATACACCGTCAGCAATACCATCACCATTACAAACACCACATTCATCAATAACACCAACACAATCATCAATATCATCACAAATACTGTCAGCATCTAAATCTGTACATCCAACAAAACCTAAATTACTCCATGTGTTTTGGTCATATACTGCCCACTGTGAATCATCTGTAGTTGTACCTGCTGAAAGAGCCCAATTATAATCAGTCCCTTCAGATATATTAAGGTTACGAACTATAGTGTGGTCCTTTGTTGCAGCTGAAACTCCAGCTACATCCCATCCAGAACCTGGATCAGCTTCCCAATCACCAATACAATCTAAAATTGTATAATTAGATTCAGTACCAAAAACCAAACAGTTACCATCATCTCCATTACTTAAATATGTAAACTCTTGATCACATTCTGCTAAAATAGCGTCATCAGAAGAAGGATGACAAACCACATAAACATCTCCAGGAGCAACAATAGCACCTGATGTAAAGGTATTCCAATATTCATACTCTCCAGCAATAGATGGGGCGTTACCCACAGTACCCATTGCGTAATCATCTAAACTTATTGCTTCAGTACCTGGATTATATATTTCTAAATATTTGTTATTACTTGAACCTTCAGCCCATTCTGAATAAAAAAGATTGCCTGGATTAAGTTCTGGACAAGCACTACCATCACCACCACAATCACCGCAATCATCTAGTACGTTACCAGCACAATCACATTCTCCATCAGCAA